>NZ_JAEQCT010000136.1:0-23174 GCF_020738205.1 Microcoleus sp. PH2017_24_DOB_U_A | reverse complement strand
ACAACAGCCGTTTTATTGAGGAGCCCAATGATGGGAAACTATCACGTTCCGTTTTGGAGAGCAGTGGAGGGGGCGACTCCTTCACTGACTTTAATTATTTTGAGAAAAGTAGCCAGTAAGTTAGGTTTAGACCTAAACCAACTGGGTAGACGGTGTTTGACGACTCCCAGCGAGAGTTAGACTTTGGGTTTTACCCAAGCCTACTTTGTCCGCAGAATCTCAGCGTATGAAAGACCTGAGAGTGTCAAGATAGCCAAAAGATTTGGCGGACTAATTTTTTAAGTTCGATCGCGTCCTGACTCGTGCCCAAAAACGGATACTTGCTTTCGGACACTCGTCGCCCGCCACCTAAAATTTCCGACTCCTGTTCAACCCCCTGATTCACTGCGCTGGAAGTCAATCTAAAATCTCAAATCTACAGTCTAAAATCGACTGAATGGGGCTTTCCCGGCGCTCCGGTTCGAGGGGTTAGCTAACGGATTGGCGATCGCACTCAAGCGCGGCGGCCACCCTCTTTTAATATCTTGGAAAAAACTCGCTGAAATTGTTTATTCTGTCAATGAGATATCTATAACTTTGGAATGTGTGAATCATAAAAATGTCTGAATCACTAACAAAAGGAGGAACGATCGCAGCGATCGCCACTGCGATCGTTCCCCAACAAGGCAGCGTCGGCATTGTGCGAGTTTCCGGTGCCGCAGCCTTAAAAATTGCCGAAACCCTGTTTCGCGCTCCAGGAGGGCAAATTTGGGAATCTCACCGCATTCTTTACGGCCACATCCGCCGCCCCAAAACTCAAGAATTAGTCGATGAAGCTTTGTTGTTAATCATGAAAGCGCCCCGTTCTTTCACCCGCGAAGATGTGGTGGAGTTTCACTGTCACGGCGGCATTATGGCGGTGCAGCAAGTGTTGCAGTTGTGTTTAGAAAATGGGGCGAGATTGGCGCAGCCGGGAGAGTTTTCGCTCAGGGCTTTTTTGAACGGAAGGTTAGATTTAACTCAAGCTGAAAGCATTGCAGATTTGGTGGGAGCCCAATCGCCCGCTGCGGCACAAAGTGCTTTAGCTGGTTTGCAGGGAAAATTAGCCCAGCCAATTCGCAAATTAAGAGCAATTTGTTTGGATGTGTTGGCAGAAATTGAGGCGAGAATTGATTTTGAGGAAGATTTGCCGCCTTTAGATGAAGCTAAAACTTGTTTGGAAATCAATCAGATTTTGAACGAATTGTCAAGGATTTTGGCGACGGCCGATCGCGGTGAATTGTTGAGAACCGGTTTGAAAGTGGCGATTGTCGGACGCCCGAATGTGGGAAAGTCGAGTTTGTTGAATGCGTGGAGTAAGAGCGATCGGGCGATCGTCACAGATTTGCCCGGAACGACGCGGGATGTGGTAGAGTCGCAGCTAGTTGTGGGCGGCATTCCGGTACAGGTACTCGATACAGCGGGCATTCGGGAAACGGAGGATAAGGTAGAAAAAATCGGCGTAGAGCGATCGCGCGCCGCAGCCAAACAAGCCGATTTAGTATTGTTGACAATTGACGCAGAATCTGGTTGGACAGCAGGCGATCGGGAAATTTACGAACAAGTCAAGCACCGCCAGCTCATTATAATCATCAACAAAATTGACCTAGTAAAAACAATCCCAGAATTACCTTTTTCCTCGGAAATTCACCCGATAGTCACCGCGGCGGCCGCCTTGGATAGAGGTATAGAAGAATTAGAAACAGCCATATTAGATGCTGTCAGTGGCGGAAATTTGCAAGCAGAAAACTCAGATTTAGCAATCAACCAGCGGCAAGCAGCAGCTTTAACCAGAGCTAAAATTTCCCTGGAAGAATGCACGGATACTATTAACAATAAATTGCCGTTAGATTTTTGGACAATAGATTTGCGCGGCGCAATTCAAGCATTGGGGGAAGTTACGGGGGAAGAAGTGACGGAATCAGTCTTGGATAGAATATTTAGCAGGTTTTGTATTGGGAAATAGGGATGCAAAAGATGATTCAGCCTTAACAGTCAAAGGGATATTACAATGATGAGTTCAACCTGAAACAACCAACAAATAACAGCAGTGCCAATAACTATCTACCACATCACTCACATTCACAATCTAGAATCTATTATTTCTGAAGGTGGATTGTTAGCTTACAACGCTATGCGTGCTGCAAAAACTCAGTACACTAATATCGCCTACGAAAACATCCAAGATCGTCGCGCTAGAATCCGCGTTCCATGCGGTAGAGGTGGTGTACTACACGATTATGTTCCATTTTATTTTGCACCGCGCTCTCCGATGTTATATACGATTAATAAAGGCAATGTAGAAAACTACACTCAAGGTCAAACAACAGTCATTCACCTAGTTTCTAGTATAGAGAATATCGAGTCTGCGGGTTTAGATTTTGTTTTTACTGACGGTCATGCAGTCATGACATTTACCGATTTTTTTGACGACCTCAACTATCTAGGTGCGATCGACTGGGATGTTATGGAATCCCGTTACTGGAACGACACAAACGAAGACAACGACAGAAAGCGCAGGCGTCAAGCCGAGTTCTTAGTTCGCAACATTTTGCCTTGGCAGTTAATAACAGAAATCGGCGTTATCAATAATACAATCAAATCACAGGCAGAGAATATTTTACAAAATTTTACACATAAACCGTCAGTAATAGTTCGCAAAAACTGGTATTATTAAGATAAAAAGATCGGGAAAATAAAGTGATTAAAATTCAGCAAGGCAACCTGTTAGAAGCAAATGCCGAAGCCCTAGTGAACACAGTTAATTGTGTTGGAGTTATGGGGAAAGGAATTGCCTTGCAATTCAAGCAGGCATATCCCGATAATTTTCGCAAATATGAAAAAGCTTGTCGGGCGAGCGAAGTGCAGCCGGGACAAATGTTTGTAATATCTACTGGCAATCTATTTAATCCTCGATACATTATTAATTTTCCGACTAAACGCCACTGGAAGGGCAAGTCAAAAATCGAAGATATTCAAACTGGACTAAAAGCTTTGATTCAGGAAGTAAAGCAATTAGGCATTACTTCTATTGCGGTTCCTCCGCTAGGTTGCGGGAATGGTGGCTTGGCTTGGCAGACAGTCAAACCGCTAATTGAATCAGCTTTTTCAGAACTGCCAAACGTGCAAGTTTTGCTGTTTGAACCGCAGGCTACTCCGCAAGCTGATTCGATGCGGGTGGCTACCGAAAAACCCCAAATGACTCGCGCTCGTGCCTTGTTTATTAGCTTGCTGGAATTGTACGGAATTCCTGGCTATCGCTTGACAATGCTGGAAATTCAAAAGCTAGCTTATTTTCTTCAGGTAGCAGGTGAACCACTAAGATTGCAGTATGTTAAAGAAAAGTACGGCCCCTATGCAAATAATCTCAATCATGTTTTGCAGAAGCTGGAAGGGCATTATATTCGAGGTTATGGAGATCGAAGCCGAGAGGCACAAATCTATGTGCTGTCGGAAGGTAAAATAGCCGCGCGGGAATTTTTAGAAAATGCTGCTGATGCTAATGTTAGACTAGAGCGTGTTAGCGGGTTAATTAATGGTTTTGAAACTCCTTACGGGATGGAATTATTGGCAACTGTTCACTGGGTTGTTTCGGAAAATAGGGAAGCTGCCGAGGATTCCGCAAGAGCGATCGAACTTGTGCGCGAATGGAACATCCGCAAGAGCGAACTATTTAAGCCTCAACATATTCGCAAAGCATGGGAGCGGCTTCGCGAGCAGAGTTGGTTTGTTTAGGATACCTTCTACCGTTTGATGCCTCATCCTCACGATCGCGGTCTGCCCAGAGTTGTGATATAAAGCACAGCCTCACTCGTAGGAATACCGAGAACGTCATTCACGAGATCGTCAAAAAAGCCCGCAATACCGCTGACACCCAAACGCAGTTGAATCGCTGCTAAATTCAACCGCTGGCCCAAATGACCCGCATCCATGTGCAAATATCGGTAAGCGCGATCGCCATATTTGGCAACAGCCCTATTCAAATCCGCCGTGTGAAACAACAGCGCCCCCGCATCTCTGCCCAAATCTTGCCCCAAACACAAATAATGCAGCTCCCTGCGGAAATTTTTGAACCGAATTTGCCGCAATTCTTGAGCTTTCGGAGCGTAATAATAACAACCTTCTTCTAACCCATGCACTCCCGAAACCGCAATAAAAGTCTGAATCAAACTCAGATCGAAATAGTCTGGATAACCGTCTAATCCTTGGTCGATATAGTGCTGCGACTGATAAGTAAAATCAAGCAACGCTAGGAGTTCGCCCAAGCTCAAAGAAGCACCTGTATAAGCACGGGTAGAACGCCTCTTCAGCATCATATTTTCTAAACCTTCCAGATTCACTCCCCAAGGAATCGAAGGTGTGACAGTCGAAACTTTAGTGCAAAATGGAAAGTTATATTTGTCCTCTAAATCTCCTTCACTTTCATCAAGTTTCCAGCCATCTACTCCAGTGGGATCTGATTCTAACTGTGTCGCTTTATGGAGGTATTCTAAAATTTGACCTTCGGAAATTTTCGGGTAATCTGTCGTCGTTTTTCCTGCCAAAGCCGTTTTAAACTTTGGCAAATTTTGGTCGATGTCTAGCAAGTCAGCTAAACCAATTAAACAGATCGCTCCTTCTTGCTGCGAGTCGATATACAGTAATTGATTGACAGCTTCGTCTGCGAATCCTCCAATCAGGTGAGGTCGGTAATCGTTGATGGCGCAAGCTAACTCGATATTGCTCAATAAATGACCAGTGTCGAGAAAGATTCGCCGATAAGCTCTATCTGCGTAACGCCAAGAAGAACGGAAGAAAACAGTGGTAACGGCGATCGCCAATTGGGTATTTTCTAACACCGGCGATCCGAAACAAGCCGCTTGCAGGGCCGGCCAAACTTCGCTGTCCCAAAAATGAACCAGCGAATGAGTTCTGCACTGATAATTGTAGAGTCCCGCCGGCAACTGTGGCGTACCCCGCGAGATTAAATAAACCTCTGCTGGGTAGAGCCCGCCCGCCGATGGTGCCGATCGCAAATACAGGTAGCTGTCATCTACCGTCTGCACCTTCGCCGTCAGCCCGTAGCTGCACAGCAACAAGCTGGACAACCGATGCCACCAACTGGCATCATCCGGGGAATTTGGATCGTCTGAGGGGTCTTTTAGATAAGGCTTCAGGTCAAAATACGCGCCAATTTTATATTCTTTGAACGGAACTGGTTGCTCTGTCCAATCTAGCTGTCTGCTTTTGGCAGCAAGGGTTTGGGGATCGTATTTCGTCCGTTCGTGGTAGTGCTGTGCAATGGAGGGAGGAAGTTCTGGCATATTTCAGTAGAGAATCAGCTTTGGTTTGTTTATCGATCTTGACATTACTGACGGCAAGCATGGTCGAGCAACCCAGAAATTTACAAATATAAAAAAAATCTTAGAAAAAATACGATCGTTGTTACACAAGCTTAACATAATAAGATACCTAAGTATAAATACGCAGAATAAGAACCATCAATTATCATTATGAATTGGCTGCAAAAGCTGTCGTCATTAAGGGTTGAAAATGCAAAAGCTAAGCGCTGAGGAATTGCTCGCTCAGTATTCTGAAGGCCAGCGAAACTTTAACGCCGTTGACTTAAGTGGAGATAACTTGTTTCAAGCAGATTTGCCAGAAATAAACCTTTCTGGTAGCGTGCTGACGCGAGCTTATTTGCCCTACGGAAATCTGACTCAAGCCAATCTTTACAAAACACAGTTACAAGATGCTGAATTGGGCGACATTCAACTTTATCAGGCAAATTTGTCTGAAGCTAATTTATCAGGAGCTAATTTATCTAGAGCAAATTTGCGCCACGCCAATTTGCAAGGAGCAAATTTGCATAAAGCCAATTTACAAGGTGCGGATTTGTACAATGCAGATTTGAGCAATGCCGATTTGAGATATGCTGATTTGAGCAGAGCTAATTTGGAGAAAGCAAAGTTAACCAAAGCTCAATTAGCTGGCTGCAACTTATTTCGAGCGCGCTTAGTGGATTTGTCCGACGCGGAGTGCGATCGCACTACCATCGGCCCGGAAGGATATTGATTTCGCAGCACTGCATTTGGGCGATCGGTCGAAAAAGGCGATCGCCATTTTTGATATTTCTTAACATTTCTCGACACCGCTGACAATGTGAGTTACAGTCGTAGAGAACTTATGGCTGTGCAATATTGACAATAAACAACACATATTTCCACATAAAAAAAGGTCAAACCTATGAACGATCCCGATGAAAAAGCCAGAGAACTCCGACACAAAGAACAACAACTTCGGAAGCGAGAACAAGAACTTCGACTCCGCGAACTAGAATCGGAAATCGAACGATCGGTACCAGAGAATATAACGAGAAAGTACGAAGAACCAGACAACAATACTCAAAGCAAACTGCAACTATGGCGCCGAAAAATCATAGCAATCAGTCAATTTACAGGTCTGGCAATTGTAGCGCTGGTTGCCCTGCGTGTAGCATCTTGGCTAGGAACTGCGGTGATGGTGGGAGCAATTGCTTTCATTGGTTACAAAATACTTTTTCAAGATAAGAATCCCAAGAATTAACTAACAGGCTATTGTAGTCATTTCAGGTCTGTACTGCACATTGTTCGCGAGGAATAGCGAATCAAATAACTTTTGCACGAACACCATCATGAAATAGCTTGGTTTTGAAATATCCAGCAGTAAACAATCAGAAAACAACCATGAACCTCAAAGTAGAAACTAGCAGCTTTCTCAACGATTTAGAGCGAGTATCCGCCGTGCGCCGAGAAATTGCCGATCGCCTGAGCAACATCGTCACAGCCATAGAGCGATCGGAATTAGCCGGAATCGAAGCATCAGGAAAACTCGGTTTAGAAACAGACAGCGCCGACATCAATCTCGCCAGCAAAAACTTGCGCCAAGGAGTATTTCGGCTCCTCGTATTAGGCGACATGAAACGCGGCAAAAGCACTTTTCTAAATGCCTTAATCGGCGAAAACTTGCTTCCCAGCGATGTCAATCCCTGTACCGCTTTGCTGACAATTTTGCGCTACGGCCCCGAAAAAAAAGTCACCGTATATTTCAACGACGGCAAAAGCCCCAAACAACTCGATTTTAAAAGTTTCAAACAAGACTACACAATCGACCCCGCTGAAGCAAAACGCCTAGAATCAGAACAGAAACCAGCATTTCCAGATATCGACTGCGCCGTAGTAGAATATCCCTTACCTTTGCTAGAAAAAGGCATAGAAATAGTAGACAGTCCCGGACTCAACGATACAGAATCGCGCAACGAATTATCTCTCGGTTACATCAACAACTGTCATGCTATTTTGTTTGTACTCAGGGCAACTCAGCCTTGTACAATGGGTGAAAGACGTTATCTAGAAAATTATATCAAAGGTCGTGGATTAAGCATTTTCTTTCTGATCAATGCTTGGGATCAAGTGCGGGAAAGTTTGATCGATCCGGACGATCCTGAAGAAATGGCAGAAGCAGAACACAAACTGGGGCGGGTTTTTAAAGCTAATTTGGCTGAATATTGTTTAACAGAAGGACACGACATTTACGACGAGCGGGTGTTTCCAATTACCTCAATTAAGGCGCTCAGATTGCGGGTAAAAAACCCGGATGCAAATTTAGCAGGAACTGGTTTTCCGGAGTTTATGGCGTCATTGAATACGTTTTTGACGCAGGAAAGAGCGATTTCGGAATTGCGTCCGGCGAGGACTTTGGCGCGTCAAATTTCTGCTCGCGTCCGCGAAGCTGTCGGGCGCCGTTTACCATTGCTCGAACGGGATGTCAATGAGTTGAAGGACAAGATTAATTCTGTTGAGCCGGAGTTTAATAAACTGAGTCAGATTCGCGATGAATTTCAACAAGAAATTATCCGAGTTAGAGATAGTAAATCGCGGGCGATCGCAGATTCTTTCCGCACCTACGTTCTCAACTTAGAAAATACCTTTGAAACAGACTTTTTGCGGTATCAACCCGAGCTGAGATTTCTGGATTTCTTCAGCCAAGATAAGCGAGAAGCCTTTGAAGCATCGCTCAGACGAGCATTCGAGCAGTACATCAACGACAAACTAGCAGCTTGGACTCTCACGGCTGAACAAGAGATGAATTCAGCATTTTCGCAGTTGTCGCAAAGTGCAGCCAATTACGGAGCATCTTACACAAAAGTGACTGAAAAAATCACCGAAAAACTGACCGGGCAAAAAATCCCCGCAGCAGTCAGCAACTCAAACGAAGATAACTCGCCAGCTTGGGCAAAATGGGCGATGGGATTGTTTTCATTAACAACAGGAAACCTGGCGGGTGTAGCAATGGCAGGAGCTGGTTTCGACTGGAAAAATATCCTGCTCAATTTAATTACTGTATTGGGCGTCAGTACGATTTTTGCGAGTTTTACGGGGATTGTTTTGGGGCCGCTGTACTTGGCTTTGCTGGGGATGGGTGTTGGGGTTTTGCAAGCAGACGGAGCTCACAAACAGTTAGTGAAAGCAGCTAAAAAAGAGTTGGTAAAATATCTGCCGCAGGTGGCTCAGGAGCAGTGGCAGCCGATTCACGATGCTGTGAAAGAGTGTTTTGATGTTTACGGGCGCGAAGTGGGCGATCGCATGAATGATGATATTAAGTCTCGGAAAGCTGAGTTGGATAATTTGTTGGAACAAAAGCAATCTCGGGAGATTAATTGTCAGGCTGAATCGCAGCGGTTGGAAAAGTTGGAGGCTGATGTTTCTGCTCAGGCGCAGAGTATAGAATCAGTATATCAAGGTTTCTTAGCATCCGCTAAATGAAGCTCTAAGGTACGTAGTTGCGCTTCAGCGCTCTTACATATATAACTAAGAGCGCTGAAGCGCAACTACGTACCTAGGATTTGGAAAAGTTGGAGGCTAAGGTATAGCGCTGAAGCGCAACTACGTACCTAGGATTTGGAAAAGTTGGAGGCTAAGGTATGTTGTTGCGATGAAAGCGCTCTTACATATATAACTAAGAGCGCTTTCATCGCAACTACGTACCTCGGATTTGGAAGAGGACTGAAGTCCGCACGATCGAACCTTTTATAATCAAACAATGAGATAATTTTAAATATGCAACAACCCGAAACTTATCAAAATCTAACTAACTATCTCAAATCAGCACTGGGCATTCTCGAACTAGATAAAAACTCCCAACTTTACCGAGATACAACTTCTATTTGCGACTATCTCGCCAAACCAACTTTTCAAATCGCTGTCTTCGGCCCGTTTAATTACGGTAAGTCAACTTTGCTGAATGCAATGCTTGGAAATCGCGCTTTGCCGATCGACCTTGTGCCCACTACAGGTGCTGCCATTTATGTCAACTACGGCGACGAATTGCACGCAAAAATCACCCTCAAAGACGGCACAGAAGTCAGCGAAGCGGGGACTGACGTGTTAAAACGCTACGCCATCCTCGACGATAACCGACAGATGCGGGATGATGTCGCAGCCGTGAATGTGTATTGTCCCCACCCATTCCTGAAAACGGGTGTGGAATTGCTGGA
Source organism: Microcoleus sp. PH2017_24_DOB_U_A (assembly GCF_020738205.1). Lineage (NCBI taxonomy): Bacteria > Bacillati > Cyanobacteriota > Cyanophyceae > Oscillatoriales > Microcoleaceae > Microcoleus > Microcoleus sp. PH2017_24_DOB_U_A. The sequence continues at coordinate 13,642 of NZ_JAEQCT010000136.1, read as the reverse complement.
TTTGCCCGGAACTAACGATCGCCAAGAACAGGATAACTTAGTTCGGGATAAATTGCTGACCGCTGATTTAGTTGTCCAGGTTTTGGACGCTCGCAAATTGATGACTCTGGGCGAACGGGAGCACTTGAGAGACTGGTTGAGCGATCGCCAAATTAACACAGTCGTCTTTGTTGCCAATTTTCTCAATCTACTCGAACCAGAAGACCAAAAACAAGTATACAATCGATTGTTGTTTGTTGCCGAAAGTTTTCGCTCCAACTTGCCGAACAATATCAGCAATATCTACCGCGTCGATGCTTTGCCGGCTTTGCGGGCGAGGCTAAAAGGAGATGTGGCGGCTGCACAAACTACCGGAATTGCCATGTTTGAATCGGCGTTGCAAAGTATAGTCGCAAGTCAACAGGAACAACTAGCAGTTAAGTTGCCGAGAATTGAAGCCATAGCTACTAAGATTTGTCAATCTCTGCGAGCGAAATCTGAAACTGTCGCCACCGAAATAACAGCCGCTCAACAAAAGCAAAAAGACCGAATTGAAATTAAACAAAAAGCTGAAAAACTGATTTCACAAGGCTTTCAAGCCAGCGTTTCCGACTTCGAGATTTGGCTTTACCAGCCCACACTTTTGCGGCGCTATCAATCGGAAATGGCGCTGTCGCTTCAGCAAGGAAGTTTTGATGCGTGGAAGACAAAATTTGAGCAAGATGTACTGAACCAGCGGGAAACCATTGCAGAATGGGTAAATAAAGCTTGCGAGTTCTTCGATCGAGAACAGCCGATCGCCCTTTTGATCTCGTTTCCGCCCTCCCCGCAAATCGCGTTACCAGAACCGCCAACCGCCGCTGCTAAAAGGTCGATCGAGGGCGAAGTGACTCCAGTCGCGATCGCCACCGGCTTAGGTTGGCTGTTGGGCGGCCCAATGGGAGCAGCAGTAGTCGGCGGTGCTAGCTATATTTTGAAGAAAAGAACAGGCTATGAAAAGCCACCTGAATCGTCAGAAGCTTATCTAAATCAAGTAACAGAAATTTGCAACGAAGCTGCTAAAAACTATCTAATTGGTTTCAGTATCGATACTTTTTTAATGCTGCAACACTACAAGGAAATCGCCGCCAAAGTTATCTGTTTTCAAGACAGCAAAGAGCCGCTAAATATGAATGTTCAACAGTACCAGTTACAGTTAGTAAATAATTTAGTGGAAAATTTAGCAGCAGAATTAGATCGAATAAAAATCAGATGATTTTAGATTACTTTCATGGCACTGTCAAATCATCAATAACAGGCTTTCCGGCCAGCTATATCCTCCGTAGGGACACTCCAAGATCCCATTAGTGTCAACTTAAGCCGAAAGCCCACTAGGGTTTTAACCCCTGCCGGACTGCCGGACTCAGGGTTTGACGTTAAGTTGACACTCCTTGGGCAATTCCGTGTCCGTACCAAACCCGAATATGCTGTAAGTCCTGTTAACTAAATTTCATAGATTTCTAACGGTAAGTTGTCTGGATCTCTAAAAAAGGTAAACCGTTTTTCGGTAATTTCGTCAAGGCGAATTTCTTCTACTTCCACTTGTTGCGATTTCAAGTAAGCAACCGATGCTTCTATATCCTCGACTGCAAAAGCTAAATGTCTCAAACCGCAAGCTTCAGGATTGTTAACTCTTTTGGGAGGATGGGGAAATGAAAACAGTTCAATCATTGCGCTGCCGTTTCCGACTTGCAAATCTAGTTTGTAAGAATTCCTCTCGCTTCGGAAAGTTTCTTTGATTGTGGAACATCCCAAGACTTCTACATAAAATTTCTTTGACTTTTCGTAATCCGAGCAAATAATCGCCACATGATGTATTGCCTTTATTTCCATATTAAAAAAGTTAGTTAGTTGCGTTTTTTCAACAGCACAGCACGCTACTAACAATTATATTTGACTTCGAGCAAAACCTGCTAAATTCAGCACGCGCGGCGCAGCTATCCCGTAGGGAATCGCCCTATAAATTCCCCCGCCCAAATCTTAATTAGTAAAATTCCGCAAAAAAAGCACCCCACTTTGATAAAATGAGAGTTTTGCAGTCACTCACCCATTTGCATCTCAGGAGACAAGCACCATGGCCCGTATGTATTACAACGAAGACGCCAACCTAGACCTCTTAGCCAACAAAACGGTTGCTATCATCGGCTACGGTTCCCAAGGACACGCCCACGCCCTCAACCTCAAAGACAGCGGCATGAATGTCATTGTCGGTTTGTATCCCGGTAGCAAATCTGCCGCCAAAGCAACCGATGCAGGTTTAACTGTTCACCCGGTAGACAAAGCAGCCGCCGCCGCTGACTTCATCATGATTTTATTACCCGATGAAGTTCAAAAAACTATTTACAAAGAACAAATCGAACCTAACCTTTCAGCAGGAAATGTTTTAGCATTTGCTCACGGTTTTAACATTCACTTCGGCCAAGTTGTCCCCCCAGCCGACGTAGACGTAGTAATGGTAGCCCCCAAAGGCCCCGGACACTTGGTGCGCCGGACTTACGAACAAGGCGAAGGTGTTCCGAGTTTGTTTGCAGTATATCAGGATGCTTCGGGCCAAGCGCGCGATCGGGCAATGGCCTATGCTAAAGGTATCGGCGGCACCAGAGCCGGCATCCTCGAAACCACTTTCCGCGAAGAAACAGAAACCGACCTTTTTGGCGAACAAGTAGTTTTGTGCGGCGGTTTGAGCGCCTTAATTAAAGCTGGATTTGAAACCTTAGTTAACGCTGGATATCAACCAGAATTAGCTTATTTTGAATGTTTGCACGAAGTTAAACTTATCGTTGACTTAGTAGTAGAAGGAGGCCTCGCCAAAATGCGCGACAGCATCTCCAATACCGCAGAATACGGCGACTTAACTCGCGGCCCCCGCATCGTCACCGATGACACCCGCGCCGAAATGCGTAAAATTCTTAGCGAAATTCAATCCGGCCAATTTGCGCGCGAATTCGTTCTGGAAAACCAAGCCGGCAAACCGGGCTTTACTTCGATGCGCCGTCAGGAAGCAGAACATCCGATTGAAGAAGTTGGTAAAGATTTGCGCGCTATGTTTAGCTGGTTGAAAAAGCAAGCATAATCGATTTTGGATTTTAGATTTTAGATTTTAGATTTTTCGTTTTATCTAAGATCTAAAATCGCTAATCTAATAGTAATTGTCAAAAGTAGTCCTAGGGTGTGTCGCCACGAAAAATCCCTAAATAAGACAGAGAATCTCACAGCGACGCACCTGACAAGCAGCAGAAATAAACCCAACACCACTGAACAGACAAAAATCGGTCAATTGGTTCTTTCTTTGTCTTCCAACTTCCATCGAATTTCTGTCAACTGTCAACCCTTCTCTAAGCAAACTGTCAACTGTCAACCGTCAACTGTCAACCGTCAACCGTCAACTGTCAAAACTATCGACTAGGGTTTTTTTGCAAGTCCTCAATCTCCTTATCCCTTTCCTTGTTTACCTCTTTTGGCTTCACCCATGACGGCCACAAACTGACGAAGAACTTTCTACTTGCTAAGCTGGTATCTCTTACAGGTTTGGGGAGAAAAGTTAAACTGTCACCGTAAAGGGTAAACATTGCTACAAACAGCAGCACTAGCGGGATAATATTTTTTTTAGGCATGGCAGTTTCAGAGTTAAGTTTGTAAAAGTCCTTGTTTATATTTTGCCCTGGCGCGAACCAAAAATATCAGCGCTAAAGAAAAGAAATCCCAGGCATAAGCGGACGCAGCATGAAAAAGACAAGACTGCTAATTCGCAATATTATTCGACAAGGCTGACTACCAACTCACAATCTAAGTTCAAATGTACGGACTCGTGACACCTCAGAAACCCGGTTTCTTCGTAACTTTCTCGTTACTAAATGGGAAAACTCGTAGAAACCGGGTTTCTCGCCTATGCGTGGACAATCAAACTGTCCGAAGTATTTATGACTAATGGCTGCTGACTAATAACGTTCGCGAGTTCTTAAGGATCGCAAATTAAATAACTTACAATTTTCATTGTTATTGTGGGATGGGCGTCCCGCCCGTCCAGAAAGAACGGGCGGGACGCCCATCCCACAAATATGTGTAAATTATTTAATTCTCATTCCTAAGTTCGCACTAATAACTACTGTCAACTGTCAACTGTCAACTGTCAACTGTCAACTGTCAACTGACTATTTATTCCCTTGAATAAAACTTTGCACGACTGCATTAGTCTCAGGGGAAATTTCTGTTACCAGGCGCACTGGAATTGCATTGGTAGAAGCAAACTGCGCGTATTCGGGCGTTAGAAAAATAGCATATTTGTCAGCTTCTGCCGTTAGTTGAGCGGCAGTGGCCAGACTTATCGCTTTAATATAATTGCGTATGCTCACAGCTTGCTCGCCGACAACTTCATCGCCAGAAATTACTGTACTCGGTCTGCTAGCTTGGTCTAAGGTTGTACTCGGATCTTTGACGCTTAAGTGGGTTCCTCCTACAAAGCCGACTAGCCATTTGGGGGCGGTAATCTTTTGGAATCCGGCAATTTGTTCGACTAAGGCGGGTGTGGTTTTGTCGGCTGAAGATGCTACTATTAATGTAGGGATTTGAATGGCACTTAAACCCGTTTCTCCAAATAGTAATGATGTAGTGGGATTCATAACGATCGCCCTTTTTATCCTCACATCCCGCAATTGATACCGTTCTGCGGGCAATCGGGCCGCCGCGCACTGAATGCCTTCGCCCAAGCTAAACCCGATTAAATCCCCCTGACAGCGCTGTTTGAGCCCGGTCAATTGCAGTTCGGCACCGGCTACGGACAAGGCTGTGGCGCCACCGAAGGAATAGCCCACGATCATCGATCGCTCGATCGCAATTTTTCCCTGCAAGTTATCATCAGTTTGGTTCAATTTTGCCAGTTCGTCGAGCACAAAACTGATATCTTTAGGACGGTCTAAAAACTCTCCAGAAGCGAGCAACTGAGACTTACCCGCGATCGCAGCCTTGGTATTTGTTTCGTTGCTTCCCGGATGTTCTACAGCAGCTACCACGTAGCCGTAGGACGCCAAATGCTCGGCTAAATAACGCAAATCCGTCCGCACCGAACCCAAACCGTGAGAAAACACGATCGTCGGTTTGTCCGCCGTCGCTGCTCTCGACCAATAGACATCAACAGGAATACGCCGATTGCGGGCGCTATCGTTCAAATCTAGCTTGAGAACCCGCACCGAATTCGGGCCGGGTTGGGTTGGGTCGAAAGGCGGGTTAAAGGCGGGTTTAGTGGCTGTTAATTGAGGTGCGATCGCGGCCATAAACCTCTGAGTTTGCCAAAAACCCGAGTTTAAATTGCTTAAAACTGCGAAAGCTCGATCGAGATCCACGACTACCCGCGCACTCGGATAAGATTCAATGAAACTCAATACCGATAAGCCTTCCGGCGCATTCGCCCCCAGCACCAAAGCCGCTCGCAGCGCTTCGACACCGGCACCGTCGCGCCTGGGAATGACTGTAGTCAAATCCGTCAAAATCGCAGTCCCGATGCGCGTATTTAGCAAGTTGCTCAAACCAACTACATTGAGAGGGATTTTCGCTTGAAGTGCTCCCAAAATTTGACTGCGCTGTGCGTCAGACAGCAGATTGGCGTATGCTTGGAGTCTCGGGGGGACTTTTCCGGTTTTTGCGAGCTCGCGCAAATCCGCCACCGAGATTGAGGATTCTAAAGGGCCTTTGCGGACAACAACTGTTTCTGTAGCTTTTGCAGGGGATATCATAGCGCCGAAAGTGCCGATCGCGATCGCGCCACAAACACTCGCGACTGAGGAAAACCATCTTAAATTTGGTCGGATGCTCATTTTTACCTGGTTCAACTAGAGGGATATCACTATATTCTTAAAATTGTCCCAGATACAGAGAAATTCTGTTCAAGTGTTGATAAATTGTCTGGGAATGCGATCGACAAAACCTCTCGGTATGTTTAAATGTCGATCGTCGCGATCCTATTAAGTATAATTGCCAATCAAACATGGCCATTTAGCTTAATGCACTACGCGAAATTGCGGTTGACATCATATTTTGTGTTTACTACGATAGTAAATAAAACCCTGCGATATCCCTGACCTTTGCATCAGAATGATCATTTTTCGAGTGCAGTGCGATCGTCCTCTGGCATTATATCGTTTCCGTCAGTCTTGAAAAAAATCAATTTACCTCAGCTATCAGGAGGATTTCAATGAATACACTGACACTTCCAGGCTACAAAATCACCACCTCAATCTCCGACGGGTTCAATACCAGCGTTTACCGGGGAATTAGACAGTCAGACGAACAACCAGTCATCATCAAAATCCTCAAGGCAGAATTTCCCACCCTCGAACAAATTACCCGCTTAAAAAACGAATATAAAATTACTCAGCATTTACACGCAGACAGCATCGTCACATATTACAGCCTCGAAACGTATCAAAACCGTCTCGCCCTGATTTCAGAAGATTTTGGAGGCAACTCCCTGGGTCAAATCATCTCAAAAAAGCTTGACTTAACAGCATTTTTAAACATTGGCATTCAGCTAGCATCAGCACTCAACTCGCTGCATCAAAACGGCATCATTCACAAAGACATCAAACCCTCCAACATTATCATCAACCTGGAAACAGGAATAGTTAAAATCACCGACTTCAGCATCGCTTCCCGGCTGAGCAAAGAAACTCCCCAAATTAACAGCGCTAACTTAGTTGAAGGTACAGTCGCCTATATGTCTCCCGAACAAACTGGGAGAATGAACCGCACCTTAGATTATCGCAGCGATTTCTATTCCCTAGGTGTCACATTTTACGAAATGCTGACAGGCAAATTGCCGTTTAAAAGCAACGATATTTTGGAACTGGTACACTGTCATATTGCCAAACATCCCGCGCCACCTTCTGAATGCAGGAGGAATTTAGAAAATAGCGATCTGGTTCCGCAAGTTGTTTCGGATATTGTGATGAAGCTTTTGGGAAAAAATGCCGAAGATAGATATCAAACAGCAGAGGGGATTAAGGCAGATTTAGAAAACTGTTTGAATTCTTGGCAGACAACTGGGGAAGTTGCTTATTTTGTACCCGGACAGTTGGATCGATCGGGACAATTGTCAATCCCTCAAAAACTCTACGGGCGAGAACTTGAAGTCGATAGTTTACTTGCTGCTTTTGAAAGGGTAGGGACACGGCAGTGCCGTGTCCCTACAGGTGATAGGGATTTACTCCCAGGGCGCAGCGAAATAGTCCTAGTTTCCGGTTATTCTGGGATTGGTAAAACCGCCATTGTCAATGAAGTTCACAAGCCAATTGTGCGACAGCGCGGCTATTTTATTAACGGCAAATTTGACCAATTTAAGCGCAACATTCCCTATGCAGCTTTGATTCAAGCTTTCGGGTCCTTAATCGGGCAGTTGCTGACTGAAAGCAGCGAAAATTTGCAAGCTTGGCGAGAAAAGTTAGCGGCGGCTTTGGGTACAAACGGTGCTGTGATTGTTGATGTAATTCCCGAGATTGAGCTAATTATTGGGAAACAGCCGGAAGTGCCACAACTGGGGGCTGCGGAATCTCAAAATCGGTTTAATCGAGTCTTTCAAGAGTTTATCGGCGTCTTTACTCGCGCAGAACATCCGCTGGTTATCTTTTTAGATGATTTGCAGTGGGCTGATTCGGCTTCGCTGAATTTAATGCAGTTGTTGCTTGGCAATTCGGAAAGTAAATACCTGCTGTTGATTGGTGCTTATCGGGATAATGAAGTTCATCCGACTCATCCGCTCGTACAGGCGATCGAGCAAATTGCCAAAACTGGTACTCCAGTCAATAATATTGTATTGCAACCGCTGGATTTCGGCAATGTTTGCGAATTAATTGCCGATACTATCACGGCTAACGACAAGGTGAGATTGCTGGCTGAGTTGATTTTCCACAAAACGGGCGGTAATCCTTTCTTCATCACGCAGCTTTTGCAAGCGCTGTATCAAGAAAATCTGTTACACTTTGAGTTGAGCAGCGGTAGTTGGCAGTGGGATTTAGCGCAGATTCAGGCGATCGGCATTACCGACAAAAGTGTCGTGGAATTGGTAGCCAGCCGCATCGAAAAACTTCCGGAAACTACGCAGCGAGTCTTAAAATTGGCGGCTTGTATTGGCGACACATTTACCCTCGATGTTTTGTCAATTGTCAACGAACAATCCCAGGCGCAAGCAGCTAGCGAACTCTGGGCGGCGCTGCAAACTGGATTGGTTCTCCCGTTGAGTAATGCTTACAAAATTCCCCTGGTTGGAGGCTGGGGACTGGATAATTTGCGATCGATTATTCCCGCTTCTCAATCCAAAATTGCCTACAAATTTCTGCACGACAGAGTGCAGCAAGCAGCTTATTCTCTGATTCCAGACGCCCAAAAGCAAGCAACGCACCTAAAAATCGGTCAATTGCTGCTCAAAAATACTCCCGTCGCTGAGATTGACGATAATGTGTTTGATATTGTCAACCAACTGAATGTTGGGGTTGAATTTCTCACAGAAAAAACCGAAAAAGATGAATTGGCAAAACTGAATCTGATCGCCGGGAAAAAAGCTAAAGCATCTAATGCTTACGAAGCTGCTGTCAGGTATTTGAATGTCGGCTTGGAACTCATTAACTCCTCCCAGTCCCCCGTTAGTATGCAGTCAAGTTGGGATACTGATTATGACTTGACGCTGAATCTGCACGTAGAAGCAGCGGAGGCAGAGTATCTGAATACTAACTTTGGGCGATCGCAAGAATTAGCGGATCTTGTTTTACAACAAGCTGTTAGCGTACTAGACAAAATTAAAGTCTACGAAATCCAAATCCAGTCTTATATGTCTCAAAACCAATTTAGTCAGGCTGTAGATTATGGGCTAAAAGCTGTGGAAATATTGGGGTTGTCCCTCTCTGAAATCCCCCCAGAGAATCTCGCTGGAATTAAGTTGCCTCAAATTGAGGAACTAGAAAAAGTACCTGTAATGACTGATGACTATCAGTTGGCGGCAATGCGGATACTCTCGGTGCTTCTTTCTCCGGCTTTTGGTGCAAAACCAGAACTCTTGCCACAGATCATCTTCACAATGGTCGATTTTGGTATGGAAAGCGGTTATTCAGCACTTGGGGCGATCGCCTATACTTGGTATGGTTTGCTGCTAAGTGCGGTATTGGGAGAGCTAAACGCTGGATATCATTCTGGACAACTAGGTTTGAAACTGTTAGACAAATTCAATGCTAAACAACTTAAATCCAAAATTTACAATATGTTTAACACTTTTGTTAGACATTGGAAAGAACACGCCAGGGAAACTATTGTATCCTTAATGGAAGGGATTCAATCTGGCTTAGAAACAGGAGATTTAGAGTTTGGCAGTTATTGTGCCATGAACTACTGCAATCACCTATTTTTGATTGGCGAGCCACTAGAAAATGTTGCACAAAAGCAAGGGCAATATATAAATTTAACACTGAACCTAAAGCAGGATTTTCCTAGTGTATTTATCAGAACTTGGTCACAAATGGTTTTGAATCTAATGGGGCGTTCGACCAATAAAAGTCAATTGATCGGGGATGAATTTAACGAAATAGAAATGTTGCCAAATTTGAAAGTTAATTGGTCTTTTTTTAATTTTTACTTTGCGAAAACACTTCTGCATTACTTGTTTAAAGAATACGATATGGCAGTTGCTAACGCATCTTTGGCGGTAGAATACGCAGGTGGGATGGTTGGCTACATGATGGTCGGCACAAACAATTTTTACTATTCCCTGGCACTCCTGGCTGTGTATCCAACTGCGGATAGTGCAGCACAAGAAAAATACTTGATGCAAGTAGCAGCCAATCAGGAACAAATGCAGACATGGGCGCACCACGCCCCGATGAACTACCAGCACAAGTACGATTTAGTAGAGGCTGAAAAAGCGAGAGTTTTCGGTAAAAATTGGGAAGCAGCAGATTATTATGACAAAGCTATTCAAGGAGCCAAAGAGCAAGGATACATCCAAGAAGAAGCACTCGCTAACGAACTTGCGGCCGAGTTTTATTTCTCTCGCAACAAAGACAAAATTGCTCAAGTATATCTCACAGAATCATACTACGGTTACATCCACTGGGGAGCGATCGCCAAAGTCAAAGATTTAGAAGCCCGATATCCCCAATTAGTCGCCCAAACCCTCAACCGAGAAACTAAAACCCGCGATTTAACTGTCACCGCCACGACAACAACCACCAGCAGCGATTTCAGTAAATCCTTAGATATCGGCACCTTCGTCAAAGCATCTCAAGCAATTACCAGCGAAATTGTCCTGGATAAATTGCTCGCCAGTTTGATCGAGATTTTGTTAGAAAATGCCGCCGCTCAAAAAGCTGTGCTGATGCTCTACAAAGATGATAGTCTTTTGATCCAAGCAGCTTGTACGTCAGAGCAAAATCAAGCCGTTGTCTTGCAATCCCTTCCCGTTGAAATTAGTCAAGATTTGCCAGTTTCTATTGTTAACTATGTTGCTCGAACTCAAAAAGACTTGGTTTTAAACAATGCAGCGTCAGACGGCTTGTTTACCGAAGATCCATATATTGTCAGCAGTCAGCCAAAGTCAATTCTTTGCAATCCAGTCATCTATCAGGGCCAACTCACAGGCATTCTGTACCTGGAAAATAACTTAGCAGTGGGTGCTTTTTCTCCCGAAAGATTGCAAGTTTTAAAAGTTTTGACTTCTCAAGTTGCGATCGCCCTAGAAAATGCTAAACTCTACGCAAAAGCACAACAAAAGTCGCAGCAACTAGAACAATCTTTGCACAAGTTGCAGCAAACCCAAGCTCAACTGGTGCAAACGGAAAAAATCTCAAGTTTGGGGCAGTTGGTAGCAGGAGTTGCTCACGAAGTCAATAACCCCGTTGGCTTTATTTCCGGCAATCTCCACCACGCTAATGATTATGTACGAGATTTGATTTGCATTGTCAATCTTTACCAGCAGCACTACCCACAGCCGGTACAGGAAATTGCAGAAGCAGCAGAAGATATGGAACTCGATTATCTGATGGAAGATTTGCCTAAAATGCTGGGTTCTATGCAGTTAGGAACCGATCGCATTCGTGATATCATGCAATCATTACGCAACTTCTCGCGCGTTGACGGTAATGAAAAAAAACCGGCCGACATTCATGCAGGTATCGAGAGTACGTTGATGATTTTACAGCACCGCTTGAAAGCTAATGCGGAACGTCCGTCAATTCAAGTGATTAAGGAATACGGCGACTTACCTGCGGTTGAGTGCTACAGCGGACAACTCAATCAGGTGTTTATGAATTTGCTCTCAAATGCGATCGATGCTTTGGATGAGTCGAATGCTTCACGTACTTACGCTGACATTGATAAGCATCCTAATATTATCACAGTTTGCACCGAAGTCAAGGATGTGAAGGAAGAAGGAATAAGGAAGAAGGAAGAAGGAAGAGGGAATAAGGAAGAAGAAAGAGAGAATAAGGAAGAAGTAAGAGGGGGGAAAAGTGAGAGTTTTGCGGTGATTCGGATTAAGGATAATGGGCCTGGGATGCCTGAATCAACGCGGTGTAAATTGTTCGATCCGTTTTTTACCACTAAGCCGGAGGGGAAAGGTACGGGATTGGGATTGTCGATTAGCTATCAAATTGTAGTCGAAAAACACGGCGGTGCGATCGAGTGTATTTCGGAACCGGGAAAAGGTGCGGAGTTTGTGATAGCAATTCCCTTAAATTAGAGAAGGATTAGAGAAGAAAACCGGGCGAATATAATTCGCGTCTATACAGACACTCACGCGCCTCCGCGGGTTGAAAAAAACCCGGCGAATATAATTCGTGTCTATACAGACACTCACGCGCCTCCGTGGGTTGAAGAAAACCCGGCGAATATGATTCGTGTCTATACAGACAACCGGGCGAATAGGATTCGCGTCTATACAGACACTCACGCGCCTGCGCGGGTTGAAAACGGGGAAATTAAAATTACCTTATTCTCTTCAACCTGCGGAGGCAGGTTTTGTTCGTATAGGCGCGAATTCTATTCGCCGTCTATCTGCATCTACAAACCTATTTAAAATCTAAAACCGGGAAAGGTTTCGCCGCTTCTATCTGCGCCGCTAATGCAATTAAAGTTGCTTCCGCCGCCGGCCGCCCGATAATTTGAATTCCCACCGGCAAACCGTTATCATCTAAGATGGCCGGAAGTGCGATCGCAGGTAAACCACTCGCATTAAATGGCGGACAAGGAGCAACCCAATTAATAATCCGCTGCAAAGTTTCCTCACAACTCAAATGGGCCCACTCCCCGATGCCAATGGGCGAGTGCATATAAGTCGGCAAAACTAACACATCAAAATTCTCAAAGAATCCCACAATCCGCCGTGAAATCACCTGCATTTGATTCACCGCCCGCAAATATTCCCCAGCCCCAACAGTCCTTTCCAACAACCAGCGATTCATCGGTTCCAAAACCTTGCCTGGAATGCCGCTTGCTGCCGCCCCAGACTGCCAAATTACTGTAAACGGTTCGATTAAACCTGTAAAATCCGGGCATCCCGGTTCGACATCGTGACCCAAATCTGTCAGTAATTTTACGGTTTCGAGTACGGCTTGCTGACACACAGGCGCTGCCTCACCCACGGGAGCAATACTGGTAGAAAAAGCAATTCGCAGTTTGCCCAACTTTTCGCCGGAAGCCTCTAAAAACGTGGGATTTGGGTCTGGTAGCCAGTATGGATCGCCTGTGGTGTAGCCTGACATCACATCCAACAGGGCGGCGGCGTCAGCGACGGTGCGGGCGAGAGGGCCGTTGGCAGAAATTCCGCTCAGGTAATCTCCGACTGGTGCCCAGGAAACTCGCCCGCGCGAGGGTTTAATGCCCACTAAACCGCAGGCGGAAGCTGGGCCTCGGATCGAACCGCCGCCGTCTGAACCTTGGGCGATCGCGCATAAACCCGCCGCTACGGCCGCCGCTGAGCCGCCGCTGGAACCTCCGGGCGTGTAGTCTAAATTCCAGGGATTGCGCGCGGGCCGGAAACCTGGGGGTTCGCTGTAAGGCAATGAGCCTATTTGAGAGGTTGCTGTTTTGCCCAGAATGTTAAATCCGGCTGCTTCGATCCGCCAGACTACTGACTCGTTGTAGGGAGATATGTTACTGTGCAAAGCCTGAACTCCGTAAGTACACGGAATGCCGGTAACTGGTGTCAAGTCTTTAATCGCGATCGGCACTCCGAAAAACGGCGGCAATTCCTCTGACTTGTTTAAGCCTGCTAGGTGTTCGGTTTGCGCTGTCGCCAGCTCGATCGCCCGATCGGCAGTTACTGTAAAATAACTACCAAGTTGATGGTTTAATCGATCGATCCGTTCCAAGTACACATTGGCAATTTCTAGGGGCGAAATTTCCCGAGCGCGGATCGACTTCGCCAAATCCAGGGCTGAACTAAAAGCCCGATCGACAGAATTCATAGGTGTAAGTCCTGAATGGTTCGGCAAAGTATATATTTATAGCTGGTAAAAGTATAGTCATCTATTACATGACACGGGAGGCATTGAGTCCCTCCCCTTTCGCTTTCACTTCGAGCGGATTAACCCGCCTCGGCTGAGCTACGCAGCTCTCTATCCCATTGCTGAAGGCATTTGGGATTGCTTTT
>NZ_JAEQCT010000028.1:1833-97872 GCF_020738205.1 Microcoleus sp. PH2017_24_DOB_U_A | reverse complement strand
CTTGAAAGTCGGATAACCTTTCTTTCCGGGAACGGCTTTCTTGCAGTTGTCGTAGAACCGAGCAATGGCAGAATAAGCCCTTTCCACAGAGGCTTGGCAAGCACTAGAATTCAAGTCTTTGACAAAAGCAAACTCTTCTCTGAGCGCAGTGCTGTGACGGTACAAGTCTTTTTGCCCTACTCCTCGGTTGTCGATCCAAAAACGGATGCACTTATTCCGAACGAATTGAGCAGTTCTGACTGCTTCGTCTATTGCTGCGTACTGATTTAATTTGCCGATCGCCTTGAATTTTAGAACGAACATCTTACGTAGGAACTCGCTACGTTAAAAATCTAACACAAAGCCGTCCTAGAAGGACGGGGCTTTAAACCCAAGTTTTTGGTAAAGCGAAGCTAAAACCTATTTGTTCGGTACGAGTGCCTCAACCCAACCTAATTTCTAAGAGGCTTTTCCCGTTTGGCGAAAATCTTGTTTAACAAAAACCCAGGTCTCATCCCCATGCCTGAAGTTAGCGGATGTTAGTTGTATACTCCTTAACAAGGCAGCAGTAGAGTGCGTCACACAAGAAACTGGAAATATCCGAGAAAATGTGAGGCTACGGGGCACCCTACAATACTCCCTCTCGGGAGACTGGTGCAGCGCCAGCAGCCAGGATTCAGGAAACAGCAGTAAAATTGCTCCTGAGTTGAGAATTTCAGACGGACATCACACACTCGGCAAGATGAAACTGCGTCGGAAAACACTATCAATAGTTGGCATTACCATCGCTGGACTGACTGGCATTCTCTATGCAGCCTCCTCCAGCATCCTTTTGGGCAGCCTTGTCAAAGCAGAGGAACAAGAAGCCACACAGGTTGTCAAGGGAGTGCTCAGCGTGTTCGGGCAAACCGCAGACGACTTCAACTCGCGCTTTGCTGACTGGTCTGCGTGGGATGACACCTACACTTTTATCCAAAACCGCAACTCAGAATTCATTGCCTCGAATTTAGTTCCAGAAGGGCTGAATAATTTGAGAGTTCATCTAGCCATATTTGTCAATACTTCTGGCAAAATAGTTTACGGTACGGGTTTAGACAGCGACAAGATGAAACTAACGCCTGTTCCAGAAGCATTAAAAGAGCATATTTCTCTCAACGACCCGCTGTTGCAGCACCCCAACGCCAAAAGCAGCCTCGCTGGTGTCCTGCTGCTGCCCTCAGGGCCGATACTGATTACTTCCCGGCCAATTCTCACTACAAAAAGCACCGGCCCGATTCGGGGCACGCTGGTATTCGGGCGCAATTTCGATGCTGCGGGCATTGAGAAGCTTTCTAAAATTACTCGGTTGCCGCTGATTGTACACAGCGTTAATGAAGCTCATTTACCGGCTGACTTTCTGAAAGCGCGACACAAACTGTCGGGAAAAAAACCGATTTTTGTGCGTCCTGTCAGCGAAGATTTGATGGCAGGTTATGCTTTGATCCGGGATATTTACGATCGACCGGCGCTACTTCTACGGGTGGATATGCCCAGAGAAATCTACCGCCAAGGTCAAACCAGTTTAATGTACCTGCTGGTGTCTGTAGGGTTAGCGGGAATAGGATTTATCGGCTGCACTCTGCTGCTGATTGAGCGTTTGGTGCTGTCTCGGTTGAGCAGTTTGGCGAAAGCAGTTAACCGCGTCAGCAGCAGCCAAGACCTCTCGGTGCGACTGCCGGTCACGGGCGCAGACGAGTTGGCCGACCTTGCCCATACTATCAATGGAATGCTCGGGACGATCGCGATCGCCGAAAGCGAACAACTTGAGGAAAAAGCCCGCTACCAAGCCGTAGTCGAGCAAGCTACAGACTGCATTTTCCTGTGGGACGCTCAAACCAAACGCATTTTAGAAGCCAATACAGCCTTTAGAAACTTGCTCGATTACAGTCTTGATGCAATTTCGCAACTGAGTGTTTACGATATCGTCGCCTATTCCAAAGACCTAGTTGACCGAAATATCCTGTTCCTGCTAAGAGAGAAACAACTCAGAATTGGCGAAGTTCTCTACCGCCGCCGAGACGGTTCCTGCGTGGATGTGGAAGTAAGCGCCAGCCTGATTTCCTACGGCGGCCGCGAGATTATTTGCACTGTTATCCGCGACATTACCGAGCGCAAGCAAGCCGAAGCCGAACTCCGAGCCTCGGAAGAACGCTACAGACTTTTGTTTAAAAACAACCCCCATCCGATGTGGGTTTACGACTTAGAAACTCTGGAATTTATAGCCGTCAATCACGCTGCTGTAGAGCACTACGGGTACACTCGCCACGAATTTCTCAACATGACCGTTGCGGATATTCGTCCGCGCCAAGAACTGTCCAGATTGCTAGAAGATATATCCCAAGTAGATGCCGGAATTGATTTTGGGGGTGTGTGGCAGCACCAGACAAAAAACGGCACAATTATTGATGTAGAAATTACTTCTTATACCCTGATATTTGACAGCAGAAATGCTGAATTAGTGCTGGCTCACGACGTAACCGACCGCTTGCAAGCCGAGGCAGAACTTTACAAAGCCAAGGAAGCAGCAGAAGCAGCTAATTTCGCGAAAAGTCAGTTTTTGGCTAACATGAGCCACGAACTGCGAACTCCTCTGAATGCGATTATCGGTTACAGCGAGATTCTGCAAGAAGATGCTTTAGATATTGGCGAAGAAGACTTTGTGTCGGATTTGGAAAGAATTCACAATGCAGGCAACCATTTACTCGGATTGATTAATGATATTCTGGATTTGTCGAAGATTGAAGCAGGTCACGGGGAACTTGAATTAGAAACTTTTGACGTATTCGAGACAATTAAAGATGTAGTAAAAACTGTTGAGCCGTTATTTTTCCGAAACAACAATCGCCTGAATGTTGAATGCGATCCTAATATTGGCCAATTGCATTCCGATAAAACTAAGTTAACTCAAATTTTATTTAATTTGCTCAGCAATGCAGCGAAGTTTACTCAGCAAGGGATTGTTACACTCAGCGTTAAAAAAAATCAAAATGACGAGAATAGTTGGGATGTTGAAGAGTTAATTTTTAATTGTACTGATACGGGAATTGGGATGACTCCGGAACAGCTAGAAAAGTTATTTCAACCTTTTACGCAAGCTGATGCTTCGACTACCCGCAAGTACGGAGGTACGGGTTTGGGTTTGGCTATAGCGCAGAAATACTCTGAGATGCTGGGGGGAGAAATTACTGTTAATAGCGAGTTAGGCAAGGGGTCAACTTTTACTCTCATGTTGCCGACACTATTGTAATCTATCCCAATACGTTTGGATTACTGTGATATTAATAAATAAAGGTACGTTGTTGGGGTTGAGCCTCCTTTATACCTGTAGATCAAAGAGGGCTTAAGCCCAACAACGTACCTAATTTGAAATCATTTGAGACCCAAAATGCTCGTCCTACTTCGCATCAGCAGGGATCAAAACTTTGTCAATTACGTGAATAACGCCGTTGCTAGCTTTGATGTCAGCTTTCACAACATTAGCGCCGCTAACAGTAACTTTGCCTGCGGCAACTACCACCTTCAGCGAGCCGCCTTCCACACTTTTAACATCGCCGGATTTGAGGCTGGTAGATAAAACTGAACCAGAAACAACGTGGTAAGTCAAAACCTTAACAAGTTTGGCTTTATTTGCTGGTTTGAGCAAATCATCCAAAGTTGCTTTTGGCACAGCAGCAAATGCCGCGTCTGTCGGTGCAAAAACAGTGAAAGGCCCTTTTCCTTGGAGGGTTTTAACTAAATCTGCGGCTGTCAAGGCTTTAGTCAATGTCTTAAATTGAGCGTCGCCAGATGCAATAGCGACA
The DNA here is from genome assembly GCF_020738205.1 of Microcoleus sp. PH2017_24_DOB_U_A. Classification (NCBI taxonomy): domain Bacteria; kingdom Bacillati; phylum Cyanobacteriota; class Cyanophyceae; order Oscillatoriales; family Microcoleaceae; genus Microcoleus; species Microcoleus sp. PH2017_24_DOB_U_A. The sequence goes on along the minus strand of NZ_JAEQCT010000028.1, from coordinate 94,054 downwards.
ATATCCTTAGTAGCGGCTGTTGGTGCTGGTGAAGTGGTTGATTTCGGTGAGGCTGTTGGTGCTGGTGAAGCAGCAATTTTCACATTTCCTGCAACTTGTTGAGTTGGTGTTGTATTGCTAACAGTTGTGCTGGAGTTGATGTGAGCCCAAGCGGGGAAACCAATCAACGCACTAGCGCCGATTACTCCTGCGAAACCTGTGAGTTGTTTCATCCAGCTAGGTAAATTTTGATTTTTCATTGTGCTTGCTTTTCCTTATGACAATAAAACGGTGAACGTGAATTGTTATGTTAGCCAAATTTCCGCAAAAGGTAAGGTTGCCAAAGGCACTCGGTAGAGATAAAATGAGCTGGGATTGTCGATCGACTAAAACTCCCTTACTATAGCGCAAGCTCAGGTAAAAAGAAGCTCAACCGCTAAATCTGTAACTCAAAACCTCAATCACCGAACCTGTTTGCGGTAAGTCAGCAGATTTGACCGAAATCGTGTCGTTATTCGATCGGCGTATCGATGTACCATCCATTAGGCCCAAGAATTCATCTAGCGATACTAAATCGCACGCAGCAGCATCGGCGGCTTGGGTTTTGAAGTGTGTGGGAATCACCATTTTCGGTTTGAGCAGTTGCACAGTTTGCTTCGCTTCCGCCGGAGTGTAAGCTTTCGGCCCTCCGCCCACGGGAATTAGCAAAATATCCGGCCGCCCGATTAAGATTTGTTCTTCAATGCCGATCGGGCCAGCGACTCCGCCCAAGTGTAAAATCTTAACACCGGCTTGCTGCCAGAGCCAAGCCACATTCACCCCAAACCGCCTTCCTCCTTCACGGTCTTTCTGCGTCCGAATCCCTTGAATCCTGAGCCCGTTAGACCTATAAGTGCCCGGTTCGTACAAAAGGCCGGGATTGCCCGAAAATCCGTCTACCGCCCCTTCATCAAGCAATCTGCTGCTAATCAGAATCAAATCTGTGGGGACTTTAGGAGAACGATAGCCTGCCGTACAGCCCAGGGGGCGAAAAGGATTCACCAGCACCCTCGCACCGCCACCGGCAAACAAGAAGCAAGTGTGCCCTAACCACTGAACCGACAAAGAACCAGCAGTTTGAGCTTGATAGCTTTCCCATCCAGATGGCAAACCAGTGAAGAAAGCCGCTAGCAAACCCGTCTGTGCGTAACTTATTAATTGTCGCCGTTTCATCTTTTTGGTTGCGGTTATCGGGTGTTGGTCGTTTGTTGTTATATCACAAAATGCCGCCAGGTGCGAAATGTGCGATCGAGTTTTCCCGTAAGGTTCCCATTGCCTACTCTACAAATCCAGAAAAACTCAACTCTCAACATAAGCAAATCCACTTGATTAAACGTAAAATACGGCTCGCATTCAAGCTGAGTGTGTATGTATGTCTTTCTCCCTTCTTCCTTCTTCCTTCTTCCTTCTTCCTTCTTCCTTCTTCTTAAAGCCGTTCCAAAAAATTCCGCAATAATTGCTTTCCCGAAGTAGTCAAAATACTTTCCGGATGAAACTGTACGCCTTCAATGTGTGGATATTCCCGATGACGCACGCCCATAATCGTGCCATCTTCCACCCAAGCCGTAACTTCCAAAACTTCTGGACAACTCTCTTTTTCAATTACCAAACTGTGATAGCGAGTTGCAATCATCGGCGATTCTACACCTACAAAAACTCCGACTCCTGCGTGTTCTACCTGAGAAGTTTTGCCGTGCATCAATATCGGTGCGGAAACAATTTTGCCACCGAATACTTGACCAATACTTTGATGTCCGAGACACACGCCTAAAATTGGTAGAGTCGGCCCCAATTCTTCGATCAATTTCAGAGAAATCCCCGCATCTTCCGGCCGCCCTGGGCCTGGAGAAATTACTACTGCTGCGGGTTGCAATCGGCGAATATCTTCTAAATAAATTTGATCGTTGCGGTAGACTTGGACTTCTTTTGCTACGGGCAACTCAGCACCGAGTTCTCCTAGATACTGTACCAAATTGTATGTAAAACTGTCGTAGTTATCGATGACTATAATCACGGGTTAAATTGGATTTTAGGTTTTAGATTTTAGATTTTAGATTGACTCGCTGCCTGAATGCAAGAGTTGGAATATTTTAGATAGATGCCCAAGATTAAAATAGCTCCAATATGTAGGAATAAAACCAAAAATCTCAAGTTGGTCATCTAAAACCTAAAATTTAGCTTGCCCAATCAAGTTTACTAACGGACGATCGCAATTTGAACAACTACCCATAACGGAGGAAGCAGCAGTGCAGCAGCGACAATGGCCGCAGCCATTGCGGATACCAGAACGGCTCCGGCAGCGCAGTCTTTGGCAATTTTGGCGAGTTCGTGGTAAGATTGCCCGACGGTTAAGTCTACCACTGATTCGATCGCCGTGTTCAACAATTCCATTGCTAAAACTATACCAATTGTGACGCCGATCACTGATATTTCTACAGGTTTGAGGTGCAAAAATAGTCCGAGTCCGATCGCCAAAGTTCCTATAACAGTGTGAATCCGAAAATTGCGCTGAGTTTCAAAAGCATAGGTTAGCCCACCCCAAGCATACCGAAAACTCGTAGCTAAACTAGATGCGATTTTCCAGGAAAGCTCTCGCTTGTATTTCAAGGCTTTTTTCGGCTCGTGGACTGTAGGCATGGCAGAATCTGGAGGCACGATCGCAAACGGTGGGATGTTTGATGAAATTGACGGTTGATCTAGTGGCATAAACAACCAACTTTAAGTTACAGAGATTAACGAAAGCTAGACTTTGAAAATTTCCTTCATCAAGTCTAGTTAACTTTCCTAAGTTTTTACTAAAGTTTTGGTATGATTTCAGAAAGTTATGTTTGGGTTGACATGATTGGTTAAGTCACCATCAACGTCAGTTATGCTGTTTGGATCTCAAGTCCGATCGCGCGCAGCAGTGTTTCTTGTCGATCGAGCATTTGAGTCAGACTTTCCTCATCCGGGTGATCCCAGCCCAAAAGATGCAAAAAACCGTGGGATGCGAGCCAAGCTAGTTCAGTCTTTAGGGAATGTCCTTGCTGCTGGGCTTGTCGCTTCGCTGTGTCGATCGAGATGATGATATCACCCAAGTATAGGGGTTCGGATGACTGCATTTCCTCTCTTTGAGGACAGTCTACCTCTAATGCGGCGAAAGCTAGTACATCGGTCGATCGATCTTGTTGACGGTACTGGGCGTTGAGGGCTTGGATATCGGCATCGGCGGTTAAACGCAGACTGACTTCGTAGCCGGGGGCTTCTGGCACATCTGCTTGCTGGTTTTCTAGCCAAACGCTAAACCAATTTTCCCAGGTTTGGGCGGCAATCTCCCCGCTGGGTTGATTCTCCGGGAGGTTGTCAGCGTCGGCGAACCCATAACAGTCTTCGACGTTCACCTCAATTATCATTTTTTGGTTCTTTTGTCAAGGGATGTATTGAATTTTTTGATAAGTGAAAATTGGGCGGGCTAATCGACTTTTTGCTTTTAGCAGGAAGATTACAATAATCTGTTCAAGATTGCAATGGGTCGATCGCACGATCGGATCGAACCCCCCGGTATTTAACCCGCTCTTAGAGTGCGTGAGTGTCTGTATCGACGCGGTTTCAATCGGTATTCTAAGAGTTGAAATAGCGATCGAGAAAAGCCAAACCGACGAGTATACCCAAAAGTCCAGCCGCCGTCAAAGCAAAATGAAACAGAGAAGTCGCCCGCTTGCGAACCATATTCCGCATGGCTAGCTTGACATAACTCGGTGGAGGTGCATTGTTTGTCGGGGCGATCGGGGTTTCGGGGGCGGATTCTTCGGAGGTTGTTGGCGAGGGAGGTTGAGTCATAGCGGTTATTTTAGAAGGTTAACACCAGAGGCTGCGGAGGACAGACTCGCCACGATGTTAACAAATTTGTAACGTTTTGTGTAGATTTTTTTAGCTTTCGGATGGCAGGAGGCTGGTTTCGCGCAGCAGAGAATCGGCCCAAACAGCATCGGATTCTGAAAGTGCAGGGACTAACTGGGCCGTATAATCGAGGGTAATGTCATAGGCGGCGCGATCGTACACTGTATTCAACAGCGCCTGTAAATCTACCATTGGTTCCACATCGCCTGCGCGCAAAGGCAACGGAAAACAAGGGATCGCATCTGGTAGATTAAATAAGTATAAATCGGCGATCGGTCTTTCATTGCTCCGACTCACCAAAATTCTATAACTCGCTGCATTGTCATTGTCAAAAACCGGGAGAGGTTCCCAACCCCGCAACAAGTCAATCTCCACAAAATTAGTCCGACTTCCCAACACCTTATCCCGCTTTTCCTCATACATTTCACGCCCTTTTCCAGATGGTTTATTAGCGTGTAAAAGCACCTCAATTACTGTCACAACTTCCTTGGTCGCCATATCTATCACCTCCAAATATCCTTGTTTCACCTCCTCATACATCGCTAATCTTACTTTCAAAGGTTCAGTAGTTCGTGTGGCGACAGCTACATTAGATGTACTTGAATTTCTAGGAATCGGATTGTGCTGGATCGAAACATCAGGAATCCCAACTAACAGCGATTGTTCTCCCTTGATTTCATAAATTCGCTTTTCAATTGCCACTCGATACCTCGGCACCAGTTGGGGAACTAATGACTCTTGAAGCATACTAATCAGCGAATGATGAACTTCTGGCCAAAAGTCAGGGCTTTCTAAATAAGGATTCATCCCTGGAAATGGATTAGGCATTGATTTAACTCCTGTTGATTGACTTACTTAGGACTTATGCAGGGGTGGCTAGAAACCGGGTTTTTCCTTTGAATATCGATACACCATCCAGAAATTGCGAAAAACCCGGTTTCTTTGATTTTAATGCGAACTACCACTGTTATCAACCTCTCACTCCCATCTCCCGCAACCAAGCATCAGCCCAAACAGCATCCGGTTCGGCAAGCGGCGGCACGGGTTCGGCGGTATAATCGATTCTAAAATCATAGGCGGCGCGATCGTACACTATATTCAACAACGCCTGCAAATCTACGATCGGCTCAACATCACCTGCACGCAAAGGCAACGGAAAACAAGGAATTGTATCGGGTAAATTGAAAAGATACAAATCCCCCAAAGGCTTTTGATTTGCCCGACTCACCAAAATTCGATAACTTGCCTCAATCTCATTGCCAAAAACTGGTAGAGGTTGGTAACTTCGCAGCAAGTCAATCTCTACCAGATGACTGCAACTACCAAACACCTTTTCTCGCTTTTTTTCGTACATTTCGCGCCCTTTACCAGGACGTTTGTTGGCGGGTGACAGCACTTCAATTACCGTGACTACCTGTTTAGTTTCTATTTCGACTACCTGTAAATAAGTTTCTTTTAATTCCAGCGGTAAAGGTATTGTTACCTTCAAAGATTTGGCGGGTGGAGCGGCGACAGCAACATTAGAATCACTCTCGGTTCTTCGAGTCGGTGTCTGCTGTATTGTGACATCGGGAATGCCAATTAGTAAAGCATCTTCGCCACTGATTTGATAAATTCTTTGTTCGATATCTACTAAATATTTAGGCAGTAGTTGCGGAGTTAACCAATCGGCTATTGCCACTATCAACCTATTATGAACAGAACTCCAAAAGCCAGGACTTTCTAAATAAGGATTCATCCCCGGAAATGGATTAGCCATTGATTTAACTCCTGTTAACTTACCTAATTCTACTATTTTAGCTAATGAATTATAAAAACGCAGACAATATCAAGCTATCATCTGCGTTAATCTGCGTTAATCCGCCGACCTCTGCGGTTAAACTCCCCTAAAAATTCCCGTAATTACTAATAGCAGACTGCAACCTTGCGATCGCCTCATCAACCGAAATCGCCCCCAACTCCCCAGAAGCACGAGTCCGAATATTCAAACTATTCGCCTCAACCTCCTTAGCACCCACAACACACATCACCGGAATTTTATCCTTCTCAGCATTGCGAATCAACTTACCCAAACGTTCGCTACTCTCAACTTCCGCGCGAATATTCAGCGCCTTCATCCTCGCCTCCACTTCCTTAGCAAACGGCAAAAACTCCTCGCTGACAGGCAACAACCGCACCTGAATCGGCGCTAACCATATCGGAAAATCCCCCGCATACTGTTCGATCAAAATCCCGATCAAACGCTCCAAAGAACCAAAAGGAGCGCGGTGAATCATCACCGGACGCTGGCGAGTGCCGTCTTCAGCAACGTATTGCAAATCAAAACGTTCTGGCAAATTGTAATCTACCTGAACAGTTCCTAATTGCCATTCTCTATCCAACACATCTTGGAAAATAAAATCGAGTTTCGGCCCGTAAAAAGCCGCCTCCCCAATTCCCTCAAAATAATTCATTCCCAAAGTTTCCACCGCGCGGCGGATGGCACCTTGCGCTTTTTCCCAAGCTTCATCGGAACCGATGTATTTATCTAAATTTTCTGGATCGCGGAAACTCAAACGCGCCTTAAAGTTTTTCAGTTGCAGACTCTTGAATACTGACAGAATTAAATCGACCACACTCAAGAATTCAGCATCCAACTGTTCCGGCGTGACAAACAAGTGGGAATCATCAACCGTAAAGCCGCGCACTCTGGTTAAACCGCCCAATTCTCCCGATTGTTCGTAGCGGTAAACTGTGCCAAATTCTGCTAAGCGCATCGGCAATTCCCGATAGGAACGCAGTTCGCTTTTGTAAATTTGAATGTGAAACGGACAGTTCATTGGTTTCATTACAAAACCCTGTTCGTTTGCCGCCGCTTCTGCATTTTCTGCCATTAGCGGAAACATATCTTCTTTGTATTTCTGCCAATGTCCAGAGATTTTGAATAAATCGACTCTGGCGATGTGGGGAGTCACAACTTGTAGATAGCCACGTTTGATTTGTTCTTGTTTCAAGAAGTCTTCTAAAATACTTCTCAAAATAGTGCCTTTGGGCGTCCACAAAGGCAAGCCTGGGCCGACTGGATCGGCAAAAATAAACAAGCCTAATTCTTTGCCGAGTTTGCGGTGATCTCGCCTTAGGGCTTCTGCTTTGCGGTGTTTGTAGGCTTCCAATTGTTCGGGAGTTTCCCAAGCTGTGCCGTAAATTCGCTGCAATTGAGCTTTGGTTTCGTCGCCGCGCCAATATGCTCCTGCTAGGCTTTCGAGCTCGATCGCCCTTCCATTGATTTCACTGGTATTATCCAAATGGGGCCCAGCGCACAAATCCCACCATTCGTCACCCAAATGGTAAAGAGTAATCGGTTCGATCAAACCTGCCAAAATTTCTAATTTGTAAGGTTCGTCGATCTCCTTGATGCGCCGTTCCGCTTCCTCGCGGCTGACTTCTTCCCGAATTACAGGCAATTTGCGGTTAATGATTTTGATCATTTCTTTTTTGATTGCCTTGAGATCCTTTTCGGTAAAAGGTTCTGGACAATCAAAATCGTAATAAAAACCATTTTCAATCCAAGGGCCGATTGTGACTTGGGCCTTGGGAAATAATTTCTGTACCGCCATCGCCATAACGTGGGATGTGGTGTGGCGAATTTTTTTTAGTTGTTCCGACTCACTCGTGCGGAGCAACTCTATCTTAACGGACTCTTCTGGAGCGTTCATGGATTCTGAGCTAGACATCGGCTGAATTATCAATTAATTTAGTTGCACTTGCTTCTATATTACTCAGGTTGGGACAGCAAGCGCCGACTTCCGGCTGGGGAACTGTTACAGGAGTGCTAACTAACCGTAGGGTGCGTCAGCGGGGCAAAGTCTTTAGTCTGGGGTAGTTACATTCAGCCCGCTGACGCACCCTACAATAATTTAATTTTTAGGTACGTAGTTGCGCTTGGGCGCTCTTTCTTTGATATATGAAAGAGCGCCCAAGCGCAACTACGTACCTTATACCTTTAATGTGACAGTTGCGTCCAGGACTGACTCACCTGCTAATTTTTGTGAAATTATTGAATTTTTGTTAAAAAAAATGTTACAGTTTGTAAAGTACATTTAAGGTTAGAATAGATAAATAACCCAATTTTAATCAATGCTTAACTCCAATTTGCCAGAATCAGAATTGCTCAAATCCCTACTGGAACCGCTGTTAGAGGATTTTAAATACTGGTTCGAGCGATCGGCTACTCTCTTAGAAACTGAGGAAATTCATTTTCTGAGCGGCGACGATCAATCCGACTTGCTGGCGCGAGTCAAACAGGCTCAGCAAGAAGTAGGCGCGGCTAAAGCTCTATTTCAAGCAACCGGAGGGCAAGTTGCAATTGAAACCGCAGCACTCATGCCGTGGCATAGACTGCTCGCCGAATGCTGGCAAGTATCGGCGCGCTTTCGGAAAGAGCAGTCAGCTCGCCCTGGAAAATAAAAAGGCAAGTTCAAGTTCAACCCGCAGTCAAATTCCCAACCTTGGGAAATGTCGCGTCCACTTGACAAGCTCAAACAGATTTCCAGTTAATAAGTTATCAGAAAATAGGGTTTAAAACCCCGTCGTTTTAGGAAGTTTTTATTTCCAAAAAGTTCTAAAAGTTTCCCAAATAGTACCCTATACTACAAATAGATACAGGTAGAATAACCGCTAGCACAAATGGATAACCAAACCCAAAACGACTGGCTAGGAAACAATAATGTCTCGTGGGTGGCGAAAACCACAAAAACATAGCTAGGGTAGCCATCGTGCACCCATACCAGAAAACTCAAAATCTTAGTAGTTAGATGTACCGTAGGGCATACGGAAACAAAGGGAATAATCCCTTAACGCTTGGGGAGACAAGCCCTCTGGGACTATTCAAATTAGGCTCGAAGCTTCGTTCAATTGGACGGGTTTTTGGTTTAAATATTGCCGAAGGGATGAATAGTTTAAAGGTATGTCAGTGAACCAAGAATCCCCGCGTTTACGCCCGGGAGTGTCAATACTTGCTGAAACACTTTTGTAAATTGCTGTGTGGCTATCAGAGCCCGGAGGAGAAAATAATGTTACACCTGCTTTATATTTTAGCTTTCACCGTTCTTGCCTTTTTGGCCGTCAGTAACTTAATCCGCAGTCTAGTCACCGTAGGTATGGAGTCCCAGCGCCCCCAACAATTCAGGGCAAATAATCGCTACGCATCCTATCCTCGCTCTCAAGCCGTGCCCCATCCAGAACTGTTAGACGAATACGGAAATATTGTTAACGAACCGCTATTAGTGATGCGTTCGCTGACTGTCCAAGACGCGCGCGAACAATTAGATGCTCTTTACAAATCATCTCCCGGCGGCAGTGACGAAGGCGGCGAGCTAGCCTGATTCGATCGCGTTCCCAGCATTTATACTTACGGGCGATCGCCCTAAAAAAATAATTGGCCGTTAGTTTCTCGCTAACGGCCAATTTGTAGTTAGTTTTGAGAGATACTTAAAAGGGATCGATCTCAACTGATTGTCGATCGCTCCTGTTTTGTCATCGGCAAAAATGCACGTTTAAGGCTAGATGATCGTCCCAATTTCGCTACTGGCAGAACTTCTGCAAGCTTTGCCCCAACTCCGGGCACAAATTTATTTCAAATCTTCCATGACAGCGCTGTCTCACGCGATGGAAGACTTGGTTTTGGCGGGTTCCGACGACGAACCCCTAGTGATTGCCAGCTTTCAGCGAGAGCGCTTCTACCGCCAAGAAGCTCACCGCTACCGGCGCATTGCCGATCGATCCTCTCAGGTATACGTGCTGGCTGCACCGGAAACTGAGTTTAAAAATTCCTCGGAATGTCACGAAAATGTGGCGTTTGCAGCGGAAGATGCCTTAAGTAAAGAGTGGCACTTAGTGGTGGTTGGGCAACATTACTCAACTTGTCTGATTTGTCAAGAAAAAATTGTGCCGATCGACAACCAAGACGAGCGCAGCCCGCTGTTGATGGATCAAGCTCGCCGATTTGAAGGAATTTGGACGTTCGACAGAGAGGTAAGCTGCAAAGCTGCCGAATTGTTGCTCGATAAAATTGTCAAATATCGCCCCGAATTGGCCGAAAAGATCGATCGAGCGCGCACAACTTACAATCTGGGCAAAAAACCCAAAAAAACGCGGAAATCCGCCGCAGACAAAGCGGCAAAACCAGCGAAAAGTGCGTCAAAAAACTCAAGAATTCCCAATCCCAAATTGAGCGACGCTTTTGCCGAACGCTTAGTCACCTACTTGCAATCAGGTCAGCACAAACTTCTGAAAGCATACAGCGCGATCGCCGCCCAAGAACGCAAAGAACGCCTGATCAACTTAATTACAACGGCAATGCGGCAGTCTCTCAACCCGCAAGAAATCGTCGAAGTCGCAGTCTCTGAACTGGGAACAGCCCTGTCAGCAAGCCGCTGTTTGATTTATCGGTGCAAAGCAGCAGATGCGGCGGTCAAAATCGATCGCGAATTTTTGCGTGCCGGCGCTACTTCTGTGCTAAACCAGACTTGGCCGTTGCAGGAAAATCCCATATTTCGGGACGCGGTAGCGCGACAAGAGCGAGTTTACATCCAAGAGACAGCACAACACCCGCAGATTGTCAATACAAAATCCCTGGGCGAAATTGTCAAAAATTGGCAGATTGTCTCTTGGTTAATGGTGCCGGTGCTTTATCAAGGGCGGGTTTTGGGCATGGTGGAAATGCACCAATGCCGATCGACTTCGCCTTGGGAAGAAGACGAAATTGCTCTCGTAGAGGCGATCGCCACCCAACTCGGAGCAGCCTTAATTCAAGCCGAAACCTACGCTCACTTAGAAGAACTCAACCAACAATTAGAAGCATTAGACCGCACTCGCAGCAATCTAATTGCCATCACAGGCCACGAACTCCGCACCCCACTTTCTACCATTCAAGTGTGTCTAGAAAGTTTGAACTCCGAGCCAGATATGCCCCAAGAATTGCGGCAAATCATGTTAGAAACAGCCCTCGGAGATGCCGATCGAATGCGGAAACTCGTCCAGGATTTCTTAACACTTTCTCACTTAGAAAGCGGGCGAGTTAAATGGAATGTAGAATCGCTGACGCTGCAAGAATGCGTTGACTTGGCCCTCAGCAGCGTGCGATCGCGCGGCGGAGTCGATCGACAGTTACCACAAATTATCGCCGAAGTGTCCGCAGAATTGCCCTTAGTGCAAGCAGACGGCGAATGGTTAGTGGAGGTACTGTCCAAACTCCTAGACAACGCCTGCAAATTCACCACACCCCAGGGAAGCGTCACCATAAGAGCGAAATGCAACGGTTCTCGCATGGTGGAAGTGCTTGTAGCCGATACAGGGCGGGGAATAGAGGCGAATAGTTTGAAAGTAGTGTTCGATCGATTTTATCAAGAAGAAGGAGCATTGCGGCGCAGCGCCGGCGGCACCGGTTTGGGATTAGCAATTTGCAAACAAATTGTTGCCGGCTGGGGCGGTAAAATTTGGGTAGATTCCCCAGGAAAAGACCGAGGAAGTGAATTTCACTTTACCATTCCAATTGTTTAGAAGACCGGGCGGTTTCAACCGCCGTCCGATGTTCAACCTGCGGAGGCAGGTTTCGTTTGTGTAGACGCGGTTTCAACCGCCGTCTGATCCCATGACGAATGACGAATGACGAATGACGAATGACGAATGACGAATAACGAATAACGAATGACGAATAACGAATAACGAATAACCAATAACGAATAACCAATAACCAATAACGAATAACCAATAACCAATAACCAATAACCAATAACCAATAACCAATAACCAATAACCAATAACCAATGCCCCATGCCCCATGCCCCATGCCCCATGCCCCATGCCCCATGCCCAATAACTCCCCTAAATCGGAAGACCAATCACAAACTCTGTTCCGCCTCCTACCGAAGACAAACATTCCAAAGTTCCCCCATGTATTTCAGTGACTATCTGATGGCAAATAGACAGTCCCAATCCCGTACCTTTACCTTCTGCTTTAGTTGTAAAAAATGGCGCAAACATTTTTTCTCTGACAGATTCCGGCATTCCCATTCCATTGTCAGCAATCTGAATCACAATTGTATCGATGATTTCCAGTTTTTGCTGGCAAACACCCACGGTAGAAATCATAATTATATTGGGATTTTGTTCAATTTCTGCGTAGGTTTTGCCCGCGTTAAATTCTTCCACAGCATCGATCGCATTAGCAATCAAATTCATAAATACTTGATTTATTTGCCCGGGATGGCATTTTAATGTTGGCAACTCACCGTAATGTTTAATGATTTTAATTGCCGGTCTGTTGTGCTTAGCCTTGAGGCGGTGAGATAAAATCATTAAAGTAGTTTCAATGCCTTCGTGGATGTCAACTGCTCTTTTTTCCTGACTGTCGCTACGGGAATAGTTCCGCAGAGATTGCATAATGTCGCGGATGCGATCGATTCCCATCTTCATGGACGCCGTAGTTTTGGGCAAGTCGGCTAATAGATATTGTAAATCGATCGATGCAATTTCCTGTTCAATTTCTGCTCCCGGTTCGGGAAAGTTTTCCTGATAAATATTCACCAAGTTAATTAAATCACCAATATATTCTTGAACGTGGTGCAAGTTCCCAGAAATAAAGCCAATAGGATTGTTCACTTCGTGGGCTACTCCAGCTACCAGTTGTCCGAGTTGAGAGATTTTTTCAGTTTGAACTAATTGTGCTTGAGTTTGTTGCAGTTCGATCAATATGGCTTCTAAATTTTCAGCTTTCTCTCTCAGTTGAGCTTCTGATGTTTGTAAAGCTTGTTCCGCTACTTTGCGCTGGCTGATATCGCGAATGATTGACAAAGCGTGGGGTTTCCCTCTGTATTCAAAAAACTTTGCTCTTACCTCAATATCGAATTCTGTACCGTCTTTTCGCAGCACGACAGCTTCACAATAAAATTCTTGGTGCAAGCTAACGGTTGTCATAAACTCATCGAATAAATGTAGGCACTTTGGGTGCAGGAGATCTAAAGGACTTAATCTCAAGAATTCCTCCATAGAATAACCGTACATTTCGCACATTACCGGGTTTGCTGCCGCAAATTTTCTAGTCTCCAAATCTATTAAGATAAGTCCGTCTGCTACACTTTCAAAAATACTGCGGTACTCCTCTTCTTTTTGAGCGAGTTCGGCTTGAGATTGTTGCAAGTTTTGTAGGGATTCAGTTAACTGGCGGGATTTATCTTGTTCGCTAGCGTAGGAACGCGCATTTGCAATAGCAATTGCTGCTTGTGCGGTCAACATTTCCAAAAGTGTCAAACCTTCGTCAGTGAAGGCTCCAGCGACCAAGTTATTTTCTAGATAAACTATACCGATTGACTTTCCTTGATAGACAATTGGCGCGCACAAAACTGACTTCGGTTGCTGATGCTGAATGTATGTATCGAATTGGTAAAGTGTTTCTTTAGTTGCATCGATTAGTACCAGAGGTTCCTGAGTTCTTGCTACATAATTGACGATAGAAAGAGGGAATTTGTAGTTATTTTTGACTGGGTGGAATTCTTCAAATATTGCATAATTATGCGGGTCGCTATCCGACACTTCAACGAACAAGTATCCGTCTCGTTCCAAAAGAATACACCCGGTTTGAGCGCCTGCATTTTCTAAAATAATATGCAGCAGTTTTTTTAACAATTTTTCTAAGACGATTTCGCTAGAAATAGCCTGAGAAGCTTTGATTACTGTTTTCAAATCAAAAATATTGGCATCAGTGGCGGTAGTCGCAGTTGTATTTATAGCGATCCGATCGTCGCTGATTTTGTTAAACCAATCTGGATGAGATTGTTCTAGTTGATGAACTTTGGCGGTTGCACCCCACTCGACATAGCAAAAACGGGCATCATTGAGATAAATTTTGGCGAGATTGGCACGATTTTGTGTTATATAAAATCTGGCAGCTAATTCATTGGCTAGGGCAGCATTTTGGACGAAGCCATTTTTGAGGGCGGAGGCGATCGCCCAATCATAATGTTGTGCTGCTGTATGGCTGTCTCCTGACAACCTCGCGATTTCTGCCTGAATTAATGAATATTTGTGCAGATAATTTGCAGGACAGTGTTCTGCCAAATCTCGAAAATTCTCCAGACTAATAGTGAGCTGTTTTCGGTATAGTTTGTACTCGGTATCATTGGCGTTTGTGCAACCAGCAGCTAGGGCGATCGCGTGATGGAACCGAAAAACCGGGTTGACAAAATGACCGGCACCGCCTTTCAAAAATTCCGCGCCGAAGAGAGCATATTCTAAGGCACGATCGACTTCGCCAAACCAATTAGCATGGGTGAGCTTGTAAAGATAGATGACAAAAGCAGTGGTAAGATCGGCTGAGGATTTGGCAAATTCTAAAAGCTGGTGTTCGTCGATGAAGGTTTCCGGCTCTGGGTAGGTTTCTGGTGAGCTAGTCAGTTGGGCGATCGCATTTTTGGTCAGCAAGTGATAAGCTAGCATATTGCGATCGACCTTTGAAAGCGCTGGAATAAATTGATCGGCAATTTCTGTAGCTTTGCTCAAAGACTCGTTGCCAAAAAAGCAGACCCATAGATAATTAATCGAAGCATATCCCGACCATTGATAAGCACCTGTTTCTAAACCGCTATTGAAAGCTTTGAGCATAAAAGGCTTGCATTCATCGATATATTTCATATAATGTAAAGTTAAAGCCCCCCACATATGAAAAATACAAGTACCTAACTCTTTATTGTCACAGCCTTCGTAGAGATTGAGCGAGAGTTCTCCGGCGGCGCAGCCCGCCTTGATTTCGCGATATTTATTGACCAAAGTAAAGGCGTACAAAGTGTAACCAAAGGCGGAAAATGGTGAATTCCCGTACAGAATGCTTGTTTGTACAAACTTCATCGCGCAGAGATATTGAGCGTTGGGACTGGTAAAATAGGCGATCGGGAAAAGTTCTTTCAAAATTCGATGAGCTGCTAGTTGTAGCGAATCGGTAAGTTTGGGTAAATCTGCTAATATATCGATCGATCGCCCGATCATCCTCTTCGTCTCTGCTAATTCTCGGGCTAGAAATTCATCATCCGGGTAAGGTTCAATCTCAACCCCCAAAGAATTTAACGTTTCAATCCCTAACTCATAAGCGGCAGATAAGTCATTCTTCATCCGCAGACAAGTTATTTGCAATTCTGCGATCGCACACTGTTCTAACAAAGTATGAGTTTTGGTCAGAATCCGGTCAAAAATTGCTAAAGCTGCATCATTGTTACTATTTAAATATTCTGCTTCACCCAGCTCTAAATTTAGCGCAAAACTCAAGCTATAATTATCTTGCCAACTTGAGACAGGCAAACAGTCGCACCCAGCTTGGAAAAAAGTAAGCGCATCTTCAAAAGCCGAAGCAGCTTTAGCAGTTTTACCTGCTTGTAAATTTAATTGTGCTAATTCATAAAGTTCTTCAGGATTAGCAATGAATTCGCGAGCAAAGTTCAAATGATTAACAATATCAAAAATCTGTTCTTGACGTTCAGCTTCATTGCTCCCCTCCAACAACAAACGTCCCAGCTTCCAGTGAACTGATTGTTTTTGGGACTCAGGAATCATCACATAAGCGGCTTGTTGAACCCGATCGTGCAAAAAATTGTAGCGCACTTTGCCAATTATTGGAGCCAACTTTTCTAATTCCCATTGCTCAAATACTTGTGGTACTAGATAGGCGTCATCTACAGGCAAAATCAACCCTAATTCTAGCGCTTCCCACAAATATTGTGCTGTTTTAGTCAAAGATTGTTCGCTCACTACTGATAATATATCCAGATTAAATTCGTTGTTTATACAAGCAGCTAATTGTAAAATTGTCTGACTTTGTTCAGATAAATATTGAATTTTATGAGCCATTAAATCAACTACATTTTCGGAAATATTTTGCTGTTTGATTTCTTGGGTGTCCCATTCCCATTCTGCAAGTTCTATATTAAATATCAGAAAATTTTCTTGAGACAGTGACTTCAATAACTGCTTTAAAAAGAAAGGATTTCCCTGAGTTTTTTCGAGCAGCAATTGTGCCAAGGATGCGACTTTTCTAGGAGAACAGTTTAAAGTGTCAGAAACTAATCGATTTACTTCATAAATTGCCAAGGGTTCCAGGTGAATATTGGCGATCGCAATTCCTGCGGCCCTCATTGCCTCATTTGCCAACATAAAGGGATGGCTCGGACTTACTTCGCTATTTCGATAAGCAAGAATAAGCAGGAAGTAAGGATTTTCTTCGGTGCAGTTGTGTTGATACAAATTAACGCTTCCAGCATCCATCCACTGACAGTCATCGAGAAACATTACCAAAGGATGTTCGGCTGTTGCAATTGCTTGGACAAACTTCTTCATCACTCCGTTGAAGCGGTTTTGAGATTCAATAGCACCGAGTTCGGGTACGGGAGGTTGTTCGCCCAAAATCAATTGTAACTCCGGGATAGCATCGATCGCAATTCGAGCATTTTTCTGCAAAGCGTTGAGTAGTCTTTGTCGCCATGCTACTAGCTGAGTTGGGCTTTCCATCAAAATTTGCTGCACGAAGTTACCCATAGCTTGAGTGAAACAAGCGTAGGGAACATTCCGCTTAAACTGGTCGCATTTACCAGATATAAAATAGCCACGTTGCCGCGTTATATCACGGACAATCTCATGAACTAATGCAGATTTGCCGATGCCGGAATAGCCACTGACTAGGACAATTTCACCGCTGCCTTTGCAGACACGATCGAACACTTCTAATAATTGTGCTATTTCTGTGTTTCGTCCGTAGAGTTTCTGAGGAATTGACAACTGACTCAGGGCATCTAGTTGTCCGGGAATAAAGTTAGAAATTGTCCCTGAATTCTTTATTTGATTTTGGCAGCGTTCTAAATCTGCTAATAATCCTGTGGCAGTTTGATATCTAAGTTCGGCATTTTTTGCCATGAGTTTTGCCACAATTTGGGTCAAAACTATGGGAATTTGTGGGTTGAGTTGTTGCAGGGGAACTGGTGGTTTGGCTATGTGACAGTGTACCATTTCTAACGGGTCACTGCTGGTAAATGGTAATTGTCCTGTCAGTAATTCGTAAAAGGTGACGCCGAGAGAGTAGAAATCGCTGCGGTAGTCGATGGAACGGTTCATGCGCCGGGTTTGTTCGGGGGACATATATGCCAGGGTTCCTTCTAGGCGATCGGAATTTTTTGAGTGTGTTTGTTCTTTTCTCAACCGCGAAGCGATGCTAAAATCAGCAAGTTTTACTTGCTTTGTTTGGGGATTTATGATAATATTATCCGGTTTAATGTCTTTATGTATGATTTGATTTTGATGCAGCAATACTAAAGCTTTTGCCAAGGATACGGCTATGTTTAAAAAATCGGCAATCGATAATTGGTAATGCGTGGCATTCGCCTCTAGATTGTCGGTTTCGGGCTCGGCTAATTCTGGTTGATGTTCTAAGTTTTCGATCCAATATTTCAGGGATACCCCTCCGATATCTTCTAATACTAACACTAAGCAAAAAGGATGGATTTCGAGTCGATAGACTTTGATGACATACTCTGAGTCGATATGTTTTGTGATTTGATATTCGTGTTTTAAACTGGCGCTCTGTTCTAGGGTCGGGCAGTCGGTGTTTAAGACTTTGAGAATGACTAATTGTTTTTCTGCTGTCGATATGGCTCGATAAATAACTGTGTTAGTTCCTTGGTGAATCAGCTCTTGTAAGTTGTAACCAGAAATCCCTGAAGCTGGCAGCATAGTAGATTTTCCCAGTTGATTATAAATCAATGCCGAATTAATTAGAGAATGGCACATATGGAACCCCAATGAATGGCGGGCGATCGCTACTTTACAAAGCCGCAGGTTGCAGCGATGTATCGAACGATCGCACAATCTTAAAATTACTTACGTATTTAGCAGGTGTTTGTTTTAAGAGGTCTAGCGACCTAGAAATTGCAACTCTTAATTTTTTTATGGTGGAAGTGTTACAGCCTTTAAATGAAATCATACAGCATCCCACCATCATTGTAAATGACTTTATTAAATTTTAATAATAAAAGTTAGGGCGTAGATAAATAGCTGCTCGCGGGGCGTTGGGGAAAGCAATTGCAGGATTGGGAGATTTCTGGATATAACAAAGAATCACAGAAACACTTGGTTTTTACACTTGCACAATCAATATGATTGTAGGTACACATTGTGGACATTACCGAGGACTTTAATATCATTTGAGCGTACAAGCTGTGGATATTACTTAGCTATAAACTATTTTTGTAGGCAGTTAGTAATGTAGATCAAAAAAACTTGCGTAAAAACTCGGTTTTTAAAGAAAATATTGGTTCGCTGGCTGGAATAAAGTTAAGAAGTTTTCAAAGCAGAACTCGCCTCCGCTGCTATACCCCAATACCGTTTACTTAAGACCGCCCTGGGGGTAAAACCTATGAAAAATAGATACGGAGATTGCTTCGTTCCTATCGAAGGACCATCTTAAGTAAACCGTATTGTGCTATACCTCCTCTCACCCCGCGAGATAGCTTTTACAGGTGATGCGACCCGGCGGTGTTGGGCCTTAGGATCGAAAGTATCAAAGCAGATTCAGGACGTGCTTGCGTCTTAAACCCGGCTTTTAGGCAAAATAAAGGGTTGGGCGGCAGAGCACTACCGGGATATTGGGAGCGTTAAGTCGGAAGGGCCACAAGTCTGGAGAGGGCTTGCAGTCGATCGAATCTGTTGAGACACGGGCGGGCGTCAGTGTTGATTCGTGAAAAGTTGAGGATGCCCATATTTCGCCCGGAAAAACTTTTTTGCGATCGGAATACTCAAACCTAGAGGAAAATCAATATGTCATTTACAACCAAGATGAAATCTACCCAACAAGCTATTACTAAGCCACAACTGCAATTAGGTTCTCAAGGTCAAGCGGTATTGGAACTCGAACAAATGTTAACCAAGTTGCGGGTTTACCGGCAGCCTGTAAAAGGAATTTTTAACTCATCAGTTGAATTTGCTGTGAAACTGTTTCAGTATCGGGTTTTCTTGTCGCCGGACGGCATTGTCGGGCCGCTGACTTGGCAGGCCCTTTATACTGAAGCTCCTGTGAATATGCCGGTACTTAAATTCGGCAGTTCTGGGGAAGCAGTCACTACTGTTCAAGAAGTTCTGACCATTTCCCAGCACTATCGGGGCTCTATTGACGGTCAATTTGCCACTTTGACTGATCGGGCTGTTAGCGCATTTCAAAAAAGCTTTGGGATCGAGGCCGACGGGATTGTCAACCAAGAAACTTGGACTGCTTTGAGTCAAATTCCGCGCGGCTATGACCCTAATTGGTTCTTGACTTAGGGTTAGGTGCTGCTCGGTAATATATGGGCAGATTTGTGCGATCGCGTGTGAGGAATTGGGCAATGTGCGATGCTTCGAGTGCGCGATCAGTACCCGAAGCATTACATTTTTTTGAGATATTTTTTCGGGATTTGTGCAGAGAGAGTTCTGTTTTATAACTTTGGTAAAAATTACAAATTATCAATTATTAATTACTAATTCCTAATTATCAGAAAAGATCGATCGCCCAAAAACTGTTAACTTTCCTTACAATTTCGATAACAGGGTACAGTGGCGATGATAGGATGCCGTAAAAATCCTTTGGATATATCTATGGCAGAAGAACTGACTGGACAACCCCCCATCTTCGGCGGCAGCACCGGCGGCTTGCTGACCAAGGCGCTAGTTGAAGAGAAGTATGCTATCACTTGGACTAGCCCCAAGGAACAAGTGTTTGAAATGCCTACAGGTGGCGCTGCGATTATGCGTCAAGGCGACAACTTGCTGTATCTGCCCCGGAAGGAGCAGTGTATCGCTTTGGGCGGCCAGCAACTGCGGGCGAAATTCAAAATCTCGAACTACAAAATCTACCGCGTTTTTCCTGACGGTTCTACTGAGTACCTGCATCCCAAGGATGGCGTGTTCCCTGAGAAGGTGAACGAAGGTCGTGTTGCTAATGGTAGTGTCCCTCGCAATATTGGCAGCAATCCCAATCCGATCAAGGTGAAGTTCACAGGTAAGAAGACCTACGATCCTTAAGCGATCGATCTATTGCTGAGCAAAACATAAGTAATATTGCTTATTTGGGACTCAGTTAAGACTGATCCCCCTAGCCCCCCTGATAGTCGGTGGGGACATGAGCATTCTCTTTCGTCTCCTTCTTAAAAGGGGGGACAAGAGCATTCTCTTTCCTCCCCCGACTATCCGGGGGATTGAGGGGGATCTGGCCTCGGAGAAAAGCGAGATTTATCAAGGGTTTTAGGGTTAAGTTGACAGGAATGGGCAGCGCCCAGCTTCTACTGCAAATATCAAATCTAATTAATAGTTAATCCTTAAATTAAAAATGAATGTCGCAATCAGGCGATCGCAGATTTCTGATATCGATGTTTGCGCTCGCATTAATTATGAAGCTTTTAAAGATATTTCCGATCGCCACTGCTTCCCTCACACAGATTTTCTGACGGTAGAGTTGGCGGCCGAAATTAGTCGGTTTTGGCTCGAAAATCCCTCGTATTTTGGCGTTGTAGCCGAGAATGACGGTGCGGTTGTCGGGTGCGGTTTTATGGATGAACGCAACCCGATTCGCGGTATCGGGCCCGTCAGTGTCGATCGGGCTTTTCAAGGCCGCGGCGCAGGGCGACAAATCATGAAAGCCTTGCTGGAACGGGGACAGGATGCTGTAGGCATCCGTTTGGTGCAAGAATCTTTCAACATGGCCTCGCTGTCGCTGTACGCTTCTCTGGGTTTTGAGGTGAAGGAACCTTTCGTGTTAATGGAGGGGAAGTTTCGCAGCGTGCCGCAGTATGGGTTTGAGGTGCGGCCGATGGCTGGCGAGAATGTGGGCGAATGCGCGGCTTTGTGCGAAAAAGTCTGTGGGTGCGATCGAACTTCCGAGATTGAATACGCCCTAAATAATTATTGTCCGTTAGTTGCGTACCAGCAAGGTCGGATTGTGGCTTATACTTGTGCGATATCTGCTTTGGGTCACAGCGTCGCCGAAACCGAGGCAGATATGCAGGTTTTGCTCTTGGGGGCTGCTGCGTACAGTTCCGAAGATGTGCTAGCTTTTCACTTGCCGCTGAGGTATGGAAGTCTGTTTCGCTGGTGTTTGCAACAAGGGCTGCGCGCCGTCAAGCCGATGGCGGTGATGGCTGTTGGCGAGTACCAATCGCCGGAGGGCTGTTGGTTTCCGTCTTTTGTTTATTGATTGTAATTAAAGTTAGTATAGCAACCGCCATTCAAGGTATTGACATAAAGCACCTCATGAAGAGACCCCTGAGATCCCCAAGCGATCGCTCTCCAATTTGATTCCTGTCAACTGTCAACTGTCAACTGTCAACTGTCAACTGTCAACTGCTATATATGATATTTCCCGATTTCTCACAATTTTCGGAACTGGCGAAACAAGGCAATTTTGTACCCGTATATCAAGAATGGGTGGCTGATTTGGATACGCCTGTGTCTGCGTGGTATCGGGTTTGCGCCGGTCAACCTTACAGTTTTCTGCTGGAGTCGGTGGAAGGTGGGGAAAAACTCGGGCGTTATAGTTTGTTAGGGTGCGATCCGCTGTGGATTTTGGAGGCTAGGGGCGATCGCACAACTCAAGTTTACCGCGACGGTTCCGAAAAAGTATTTACGGGCGATCCGTTTGAGGCTTTAACCGAGTGTTTGCAGCCTTACAAACCAGTGAAATTGCCGCAGTTACCGCCGGGAATTGGCGGGTTGTTCGGTTTTTGGGGTTACGAGTTAATTAAGTGGATTGAACCGCGAGTTCCAGTGCATCCGGCGGGCGAGAATGATTTGCCGGATGGGTTGTGGATGCAGGTTGATAATTTGCTGATTTTCGACCAGGTGAAACGGAAAATTTGGGCCGTCGCCTATGCGGATTTGCGCGAGACAGGCGTTGATTTGGCGGAGGCCTATGGGGCAGCGTGCGATCGGGTTTCTCAGTTAGTTGATAAACTGAAATCGCCACTTTCACAACAATCTACTCTCCTAGAATGGACTCCGCCGAGTTACGGGCAAGATGCAAGTTCCACAACTGAAAATACAGAATTAGCTTACAGCAGCAATACCACCCGCGACAAGTATTGTGAAAATGTATTGAAAGCCAAGGATTATATCAAAGCGGGAGATATTTTTCAGGTAGTGATTTCGCAGCGGCTGGAAGCAGAATACACGGGCGATCCTTTTGCACTTTACCGCTCTTTGCGCCTGATCAATCCTTCTCCGTACATGGCTTATTTTAATTTTGGAGATTGGCAGATTATCGGTTCCAGTCCAGAAGTGATGGTGAAGGCAGAAAATACTGTTGACGGCAAAAGGATTGCAACTTTGCGGCCGATTGCCGGTACGCGCCGCCGGGGTCAAACTCCTCAACAAGACGATGCTTTGGCTGCTGAATTACTGCAAGATCCGAAGGAAATTGCGGAACACGTGATGTTAGTTGATTTGGGCAGAAACGATTTAGGCAGAGTTTGCCGCAGCGGTACTGTAAAAGTTGACGAATTAATGAAAATTGAGCGTTATTCTCATGTGATGCACATTGTGAGCAATGTAATCGGAGAATTGGCTGAAGATAAGACAGCTTGGGATTTGTTGAAAGCTGGTTTTCCTGCTGGTACGGTTAGCGGTGCTCCGAAGATTCGGGCGATGGAAATTGTGCACGAGTTGGAAGGTTGCCGTCGCGGCCCGTATTCTGGGGTTTACGGGTTTTATGATTTTGAGGGACAGTTGAATAGTGCGATTACAATTCGCACTATGGTTGTTCAATCGCAGGGCGGTGACAAACATTCGGTTTCTGTGCAAGCCGGTGCTGGTTTGGTGGCCGATTCTAACCCGGATATGGAGTATGAAGAAACTCTCAATAAAGCCCGGGGTATGTTGCAGGCTATTCGCTGTTTGAAGTAGCGAGTCTGGGTCAAAAATCTTGTCGATGTCGATAAGAGTCGGCGATTGAAATCGCGTCTACACAAACAATGTCCGCCTCCGCGGACAAAGAGAAGATAACGTAATTTTAACCGTCTGGTATTCAACCCGCGGAGGCGGGTTTTGTCTGTATAGACGCGATTTCAATCGCCCGGTCTTCTAATCTTAAAAGAGGGAAAGCGGAGGCGGGTTTTGTCTGTATAGACGCGATTTCAATCGCCCGGTCTTCTAATCTTAAAGGAGGGAAATATGAATTTTTATATCGTTGACGTGTTTGCCGAGTCAAAATATGCTGGCAATCAGCTAGCTGTCTTTTGTGGCGCGGGAGTTGCGGAACTCTCAGAGGCCGAAATGCTGCTGATAGCGAAGGAAATCAATTATTCGGAAACCACGTTTATTCGATCAAACCAGCCGGAAAACGGCGGCTATGACGTGCGTATCTTCACGCCCAAGAAGGAATTACCGTTTGCCGGTCATCCGACGCTGGGGACGGCGTTTGTGCTACAACAACAGATAATTGGCCAAAAGGTCGATCGAGTAATTCTCAATTTAGCCGTGGGTCAAATTCCAGTCACCTTTAATTATCGCAACGAATCCGCAGATATTTTGTGGATGCGACAAAACCCACCAACATTCGGTCAAGTTTTGCCAACCGAAACTCTCGCCAGCGTCCTAAATTTACAACCCGATGAGATTGAGACAAACTTCCCAATTCAAGAAGTTTCTACCGGAGTACCGTTTATAATTGTCCCGTTAAAAACCCTCGCAGCCGTCAAAAAAGCTCAAGTCAACTTAGATAAATATTTTGAATTAATTAATACCACAGAAGCCAAAGAAATTTTGATATTCTGCCCAGAAACTTACAGCGACATTAATGATTTAAACGTCCGAGTTTTCGCCCATTCCTTAGGAATCCCCGAAGATCCGGCGACGGGGAGTGCCAATGGCTGTTTGGCTGGATATTTGGTAGAATATACTTATTGCGGGGAATCAAAGATTGATGTGAGAGTCGAACAGGGTTATGAAATTGGTAGACCTTCGTTGCTGTTGTTGAAAGCTCAAAAAAATCAGGAAGAAATAGAAGTTTTGGTGGGAGGTAAAGTGGTGATGGTGGCGAAAGGAGAATTTGTTTAAAACATTCAAATATAGCTTCCTATATAGGTTCGTAGTGAGGACTTTAGTCCTTATTTGTTGCGGACTAAAGTCCTCACTACAAACCTATTTTATTATAAACCCGCCCCGGTCTTCACTCTAGAAAACTTAATATTCCGCTCAAATTGTGAGATAGTACACATATAGAAGGATTGACTCACATGATGGTAAGTTCACTCATCGAATCCAGGGAAATTCAAGTTATTGAATCTCCCAGAATTTCCCTAGAAGAATGGATGGAAAACCCGCCTGACAGCACAGAATGGATCGATGGAGAATTAGTAGAAAAAAACGGCATGACAGCAAAAACTGGTCGGATTCAATCTCGGCTATCCCGCTACTGGGGAAATTACGCAATTTCCAGCGGACAAGGTGGAGAAGTTTACACAGAAACAGGTTGCCGTACAGTAGGGAGAGGTCGCTGTCCTGATGTTTCCTACTTGACACCAGAATTAGTCGCCCAATTTAATGATTTTACCATACTTCCTCAAAGTTTTCCGTTGATTGCTGAAATTATTTCTCCTACTGATAAAGCGGAAGAAGTATTTGCCAAAACCAATGAATACCTGCAATCGGGCTGTCAAGAAATATGGCTGGTACTTCCTGAGAGTCAGTGGATTGTTGTTGTCACTCAACAGCAGAGACTTTTATTTACCATAGGTGAAGTCGTCAGCACTCAAATAGTTTTGCCAGGTTTTAGTATTGCCGTCGATGAGTTGCTAGCGTAAAAAATGGGTTCAATTTAATTATTCCTAATCAAAATGGGTTAATATGAGGTAGCTCATATTCATTGCTCTGCGTTACTGGCATAGTGAAAGCATCATCTTTCTGAGAGACTTTCCAATGCTATCAACATTTTCGCGCACTTTAAATTTATCCTCTGATGCTTCCGAAGCCCTGCTTGCACTTCCATTAACCAGCTTGCTGGATTCACCGGAATTCAATCAAATCTTGGGAAGTCTGGATACTGCTTTGCTTAAAGAAAGTTTGCCTGCTGCTGGGGCTATATTATCCCAAAAACTCCCAGCTTTTTATGATTGGTTGCAAACAGAATTGGGAATTAAAAATGTCCCAGATAGTCCAGATCATGCTACAAAATGGGTAGTCGGTTTTCTGAAGAATCAAGAGAGTTTAACTGATTTAGTTGAGATGCACAAATCGATTCCAAGACTTGCATTAGATCGATCGATTCCTCGGTTAGTTAGCGCCTTTGATGGGGTTCAACCCACCGCCGTCAAGGAAGAGTGGGAAAAAGCGATCGCAGCGCTTTGTCTGGTACTCGCCGTCGCAGCGCGGGAAAATCAGTCACCGGGCGCATCGAAGGCTTTGGTAGGGGTTTAGGTGAAGCGGCTTTTTCGGAAAATTTGCAGTTGCGCGCGATCGATCTCAACGACTACCGGCTTTTTCTTGTTGAGGACGATCGCATTATGCCGATTTAACAACAGCCACTGAGCCAACATTACCACCAGGACTCGCCTTTTGCGAAACTTGCCTTCAAAACGGGCCATTCGGACGATCGCCTCTTCGATTTTATACCACCAGTTTTTCCCTTTCTGGGAAATCACAAAAATCGTTCCCGGTATGTAATCGCCTCCATTTGCCCAGAAAGCATACCTTTCGCCTAAAGTAAAGTAGTGAAAAACATTGTTAGCGGTGCAAGTTTCAGCTAACTTTTCCGCAACGCCCAAAGAATTAAACGTTACAGTCGATCGCAGATAACCCGGATATTTTGCTACAATTTGCTGAGCAACTTTGCCGCCCAAACTTTCTCCGATGACATCCGCCGGATTTCCGCTGCGAAATTGCTGTTTAAGCCAATCTATAGCGCCTACAGTTTCCGCCGCTTTTAACTGGCGTTGTACTTTGGCGATAAATACATCGGGTGTATCTTCCAAAACGCGATCGAAAGGATACCACGAACCGTATCCGCGAATCACGAGCACGGGCGGATTATTCCCAGAAACCGGAAGGCGACTTTCAGCATAAAAACCAGTGCGCGAGTCTTCAAACACTTTTTCTATGGTATAATTTCCATCAACAACTTGCCCCTCTGCGTGCCGAACATAAATTGACGGATTGCTGGGATCCTCAGTATCGTGGAGTTGGGGTTTGGCAAACTTTTCGTAGAGGGAATCTAGCAAGTGCCTTCCTGTAGGGCGATCGACAAAATCCAATTTTATTGATCCATACTAAATTAAAAACAATCTAAAAAAGGTTCGTAGTGAGGACTTTAGTCCTCAGGAAAAGAAGGACTAAAGTCCTCACTACTAATACCAATTTAATGTGAAGTTGCACATATCTCGATCCCCCTAAATCCCCCTTAAGAAGGGGGACTTTGATCGGAATCTTGTCCCCCCCTTATTAAGGGGGGCTAGGGGGGATCGGATTCTATGCAACCTCATAAAAAATTGGTATAACCTTGTGCAATTCTTACAAAACTCGCAACGTGCTCGCAATACTATCGACTGCTTCCATCGCGCGAATTTCATCGAGTGCTTGTTGGAAATTACCTTCCCGAACATCGTGAGTCACGACAACAATTTCTGCTAAATCGCCGTGAATTCCCGTCTGCACAATGGACTCCAAACTAACTTGGTGGTTACCGAAACAAGTGCCGAGTTTGCCAATAACCCCGGGCGTATCCCGCGTCAGAAAACGCGCGTAAAACCGAGTCACAAGTTCCTGCATTTCTGCTATTTTGCAGTAGTGTTGGTGAGTGCAACTCAGCAAAGGATGGGGAATCGGCACAGTTTCGGTTTTCAGGATAGCAGCCACATTCAAAATGTCGGATACCACCGCACTAGCTGTGGGCCCAGCCCCCGCACCGCGCCCGTAAAGCATCAATTGCCCGATCGCATCTCCTTCAACTAAAATTGCATTGTAAACGCCGTTCACACTAGCCAGCGGATGAGCTTTCGGCACAAAAGTAGGATGCACCCGAATCGAGAGGAGTTCCCCTTCTGCATCCCCATTATGTTCGGAAATTTTGCTAGTTTCTTGAGCAATAGCCAGCAATTTGATCGTAAATCCCAGCTTGTCGGCGTAGTCAATATCAGCCGCGCTAACTTGCCTGATACCTTCGCAGTGAATATCTGCTAAATTGATGCGTCCGCCAAAAGCTAACGAAGCTAAAATAGCAATTTTATCAGCAGCATCCCATCCATCCACATCTGCTGTAGGGTCAGCTTCAGCATAACCTAATTGCTGAGCGTCCGCGAGCACTTCGCCAAAGTCTGCACCTTCTGTCTGCATCCGCGTCAGGATGTAATTAGTTGTGCCGTTAACGATGCCGGTGACACTTTTGATGCGGTTTGCACCTAAAGATTGTTTGAGGGTTTGAATGACCGGAATGCCGCCGCCCACCGCAGCTTCTAGCATTACATAAACGCCTTTTGCGTTAGCAGCGTCGAAGATTTCATTACCGTAGCGGGCGATAACTGCTTTGTTGGCGGTGACTACGTGCTTCCCGTTGTCGATCGCTTTCAGAATGAGCGATCGCGCCGGTTCCAATCCGCCAATCAGTTCTACTACAATATCAATTTCCGGGTCAGTCGCGATCGCCTCTAGGTCAGTTGTCAGCACATTTTCTGGCAATTGTAAAGACCGAGTTCGAGAAATATCGCGCACTCCCACCCGATAGATTTCCAATTCCTGCAACAGCGGATGGCGCCCATCTGGGGAGAGCAAAATCTCTGCTGTTCCCGCGCCAACCGTACCCAAACCTAGCAAACCAATTTTGAAAGCCACGACTTTGACCCGTAGAAAATCACTTAATCTACAATCATTGTATGATAACCAGGCATTCATAGAATACCCACAGGCTCGACTTCTTTAAAAAATCAGACTCTATATCAGATCGCGTCCAATCAATCATTCCTAATAAAAACGGTTCGTAGTGAGGAATTTAGTCCTTTAATTATGAGGACTAAAGTCCTCACTACGAACCAATATGATTGTGATTGCTATCTTCAGAAAAGAGCTGACCAATTAATCCAGACGTTACATCAGACTTTGCATTGCAATTTAAAGTGCTGTATCCAGGTCTACCTCCAATTCTCGAAGCCACTGTTTCAATCTTTCTACGTGCTGCCTTTCTGCATTAACTTGCTGTTCTAGTTGCTGATTTTGCTGTTCGAGTTGCTGTAGATGTGCTTCTTCTGCTCGAATTAAATCTTCTACTATAGCAATCTTTGCAGGAGTCGTAATTTTTTTACCCCACCCCAACCCTCAGAGCGAGTTCGGGGAGGGAGTAAGAAATTTACAAATGATTTAGGATTGCTATAGACCAATACGGTTTACTTAAGATGCTACTTCGAGAGGAACGAAGCAATCTCCGTATCTATTTTTCATAGGGTTTTACCCCCAGGGCGGTCTTAAGTAAACGGTATTGTGCTATGGACGAGATGGAATTAGTAGAAGAATTCAACTTTCATAGTAGGAATAAGAACCCAAGAACTTCTGAACCCAGGACAAGTCATGAAAGCAATGATTTTGAATAAATTAGGATTTTTAAGTGCACCATTATACATATTCGATAAATTTTTAGTAGGAAAAGCAACATCACATCTAATCGGAAAGAGAATATTGCCCGAACATCTAAGGAATGAAAATTTAATAACCTAGGCGACTATCCCCCCTTCGTCCTTACTGGAACAAAAATCGGGAAGCAAAGTTGCTTAAGTTATTCAGTTTTCATTCCCCAAACAGCGACGCACCAGACAATTCATAACGGGGATGAATAACCAGAATTTGGTATGAAACGATAGTTAAGCAAACAAGACAAACAGTTGTTTTGTTTACGAGTCTGCTCGCTATGGCTGGTGCGTCGCTGTCAGATTTTGGGTTTGTATTGAGGGATTTTTCTTTCTTCGACGCACCCTACGGCTATCTTCTACCTTCTACCTTCTACCTTCTACCTTCTACCTTCCATCCGTTACACAATCCGTTGCCGAACTTCCTTCATTAAAAAACCCGACACTGACAACATATTTAAACTTGTCAGTATCGGGTACAAAATCAACAAATTACCAACAAAAATTTAGGACTTTTTGCCAAAAACTTGTTCTTTCAAAGCTTGAATTTCTTGACCTAATTGTTGGCGGTTGGAAGAGCGGAGCAAATAGCGGTAGATAAACCAGGCGCTGTATCCGATACCAATTAGCTCGAATGTGGGTGCTAGCAGGGGGATGTCGTTGAGTTCGTCTACAATGCCCAAAAGCACTTTCAAAGAAACAATCGAGGCTAATATGACACCGACAACTGTCAAGGGACTTTTGTACTGCTCGTAAAAGCTGCCGATGTAAGCAGGAAACTCCGACAAAATTGAAATAATTTGTTCTTTGATCTGCTGTGTCTGATTTGGTTCTTCGGTAATGATGACTTTTGTGCTACCGCTCGAACTGTCTGCTTCATTTTCAGCAGGAATTTCGGTGATGATAACGGTTGTTTCTGGTTCGTTTGATGAAGTCATTTCTCCACTCGCAATAGTTTTTTGCTGATTGGCGGCAGGTATTTCAACTGCTGCTGCGGCTGTTTCAACTGCCGAAATATCGACTGCTGAAACCTCCGTTCCGACTGTTGAAACAGCCGGTGTTTCGACTGCTGTAACTTCCGCTGCTGGTTCAAGAGTCGGCGTTTCGACTGCTGTAACTTCCGCTGCTGGTTCAAGAGTCGGCGTTTCGACTGCTGTAACTTCCGCTGCTGGTTCCAGAGTCGGTGTTTCGACTGCTGTAACCTCTGCTGCTGGTTCTACCAAAGGCGTTTCGACTGTTTCAAGAGTCGGTGTTTCGACTGCTGTAACCTCTGCTGCTGATAGTTCAACCGCCTGTGTTTCGACTGTTGAAACCTCGACTGCTGGCTGTTCCCGCTCGGAAATTTCGGCGGGAGTTTCGGCTTTGGGTTGTTCTAGGCTAGGAGTTTCGGCCGCAACACCAACTGCCGGCAAATTCAAGTTGCTAATGGCATCAAGCAAGCGGGTTTTAGCCGTCCCCCGCTGGTGAAGGATTACCCAAGATTCTATCAGGTCGGGGCCGTGCATTGCACCTGTCAGAGCGGCTCTGAGCGATCGCATAATCAGCCCTTTGTTAAGATTTTTCTCTTTACTGAGCTTTTTAGTGATTTTCTGAGCTTCTGCTGCTATTAGGGTGGGATGACTTTCCAGAGCTTCTTGAACTGCTTGTAAAGCCTGTGCAGCGCCTGATTGCTGCAACTGTGCGAGTGCTTCTTCTTCGTATTCCAAAGTTGGCAAGAAGAACAACTTGCACATACCGACAGCATCGGTTAAGCGAACGAGACTCGGGCCGATTAAAGCAGCTATTTGTTCGAGCCAAGGGCGATCGGCCTTAGAATCAAACTCATAACCGGCTTTCTGCCAATAAGGTATCAGCAAATCTGTCAATTGCGGCACAGGCATCTTGTGCAGGTATTGACCGTTAAGCCAATTGAGTTTATCCCAATCAAATTTTGCACCGGCTTTGTTGACTCGATCGAATGTAAAGACTGCCGCAGCTTCGGACAATGTAAATATTTCTTGCGTAGAATCCGGCGCAGTCCAACCCAGCAAAGTCATGTAATTGACTAAAGCTTCGGGGATATAACCCATATCTTTGAAGTCAGAAATCGAGGTAACGCCGTCGCGTTTAGAAAGTTTTTGCCCTTGCGCGTTTAAAATCAGCGGTGTGTGGGCAAATTCTGGGATTGTCGCGCCCAAAGCTTCGTAAAGCAATATTTGTTTCGGAGTATTGCCGATGTGATCTTCGCCGCGGATGACGTGGGTGATGGCCATGTCGATGTCGTCGGCGACTACGGCGAGGTTGTAGAGGGGCTGGCCGATGAGGCCGCCGCTGGATGCGCGGGCGATTACCATATCGCCGCCGAGGTCGCTACCTTTCCAGGTTACGGTGTCGCGCACCATGTCGTTCCACGCGATCGTGCGATCGTCCTCAATGATAAACCGAATCACAGCTTGCCGCCCTTCTGCTTCAAAAGCTGCGCGCTGTTCCTCCGTCAGGTGGCGGTGGCGGTTGTCGTAGCGGGGGGCCTGTTTGTTGGCTTTTTGTGCTTCCCGCATCTCGTCAAGTTCTGCTGACGTGGTGTAGCAGCGGTAAGCGAGTCCTTTGTCGAGAAGGGTTTGGACTGTTTGGCGGTAGATTTCCAGACGCTGGGACTGAAAACTCGGGCCTTCGTCCCAGTTCATACCCAGCCAGGTGAGTCCTTCGAGGATGTTGTCGGTGTATTCGCTTTTAGAACGTTCTACGTCTGTGTCTTCTACCCGCAGGATGAATGTTCCGCCTTGGTTGCGGGCAAACAGCCAGTTAAATACGGCGGTTCTGGCGGTACCGATGTGGAGGTTTCCGGTGGGACTGGGGGCTAGACGGACTCTGACGTTCATTTATCTTTTTGCTTTTAGATTGGGGGCAATTTACTGGTTGGGGGATTTGCTGTGGCTGTGACTACAAATTTTATTATATTTTGTTGCCGCCTTAAAAATTGTGTTTGCCAGTTGGTTTGCCTGGAATTGCTCGATAAATAGGCTAATTAGCGATCGGGCGAAAGTCTCGGGCTTTTTGAGCAGACGGCATCTTGACGATATTAGCATTGTCGGCGCCCAAGACTGGATTGACCTTTGGGCCTATTTTTTAAAGCAGGAATAACTGCGGCAGGGATGCGGTCGGCGCGATCGATAATTATTAATTCTTTTGACACTCCCCACCGATGAATCTCGATGATTGTTGTGGGATGGGCGGGAGAGCCCGTCCTTTCTGCACGGGCTCTCCCGCCCATCCCACAAATTTGCTTAAGTTATTTAATTTCTATTCCTTATCTAGCCCGATATTCCTATGGACTCCCGACAGTACGCCTCCCGAAGCAATTTGACTCACGGGCTGTCCAACCGCAAGGATACCTCGATTTCTAATCACCTGTGCTGCTGCTACATCTCTGTGGGTCGTATACCCACATTCAGGGCAAGAATGAACCCTGACATCTAGGCTTTTCTTACCAGTCAAGGTTCCACAATTAGGGCAGGTTTGACTGGTATAGTTCTTGTCTACTTGGGCAAAATACACCCCACGCTTCCAGCACACATGAGACAGGATGGAAAAAAATTGACCATAAGCTGCATCTAAAGTATGTTTACCAAACAACCCCTTAGCCCAAGCCTTAAAATTGATATTTTCAACAAATATCATGGACGCTTGGTCGCACAGCCGATGAGCTAATTTATAATGCCAATCCTTTCGAGTATCGCTAATTCTTTGATAAATTTGAGCAATTTTTCTTTGAAGCTTTAGCCAGTTATTAGACCCTTTTCTCTTATGCTTTAATCTTCGTTGCAGTAATTTCAACTCGCGGTGAAGTGCATTAAAGAATCTCGGTCGATTTACCAATTCTCCATCAGAGGTTGCCAAGTATTTATCTAGTCCGATATCCACACCTAGATGATGTCCCGACGGGAGAATGTCCGGTATATTTACCGCTAACCGATAAGTCAGCATTACAAAATAACCAGAAGCCTTTTTAACTACTCTAATTTGCGCCAGGAGAAAACCCTCTGGTACAGGCCTAGACATCTTCAACCTGACCCAACCAATTTTTGGCAGATTAACCCGTCCATTCTCCACTGCTGCATCTTTGACAGCCGGAAACACAAACGAGCGCAGCCTTTTTTTAAAGCGTGGAAAACCATGTCCTCGATCCCACATTGCCACAAATGCCGATTCTAACACCTTTAATGTTTGCTGCAACACTTGCGAATGCGGAACCTTTAATTCGGAATAAATCTTCTTAGCTCTTGCTAGATTTTTACACTGACTAGCATAGGTAGGTCTAGGTGTGTCTGGTGAGATGATATATTCACCAACTATCGAACAAGCATTAACAGGAGACTTGCGAGAATTTACCCAATCCTTCCGTTCTCTCAAGGCATAGTTATATACCTGACGACAAACGTTTAACCAAGTCTCAAATATTTCGACTTGGTGTTTATTAGGTCGAAGTTTGTACTCGTGAGTTACTGTTAACATGAATCTATGATATCATTTTTTGATAAAATAAGCGTGCTAGTGTATAAATTTGACTGCGAGAAACAGCCTGGTAATCGTTTCTCTTGCGACTCAAGTCTGGGCCGCGTTCATCCCCATGCCTGAGCCTGAAGTCAGCGGCTTTCCGCTCGTCTTCAGGTAAAATGTTTGTGTGCGATCGCCATTAAAATAAATTTCCCTATGTCTACTGCTAAAACTGAATTTCCCGAATCTGTTGAAATTAAGCCATCTTGGCAGATTGAGCTTTTGTACGACGGTGAATGTCCGCTGTGCGTGCGGGAGGTCAATTTCTTGAAAAAGCGGGACGCGGGCCGAGGTTTGGTGTCGTTTGTGGATATTGCGGAGGATGACTACAACCCCCAAGCCCACGGCGGAATCGACTACGAAACGGCGATGGGCCGGATTCACGCGGTGTTACCCGACGGTACGGCAATTAAAAATGTTGAGGTATTTCGGCGGATCTACGAGATTTTGGGGATTGGTTGGGTCTATGCTGTGACTAAGTTGCCGATTGTTGGGGCGATCGCGAATTGGCTGTACGGAATTTGGGCTGATTGGCGGCTGCCTTTGACGGGAAGACCGGACTTAGCAAGTATTATGAGCGATCGAACTGCGCGGATCGAGTGCGAAATTGAAGGTCGCTGTCGGGCAAAGTTGGAATAGAGTTAAATTGAGTAAGTGCGATCGACCGATTTGCAGATTTCAACAGAAACAAACTGCAACTAAGATTAAAGATTGATTGCTACTAAAAGCAGGGGGAAAAATGGAAGACGCAGGATATACAGTCTTCATGGGCTTCGGTGGTCTTTGGGTACTCATGGGAATTGTCGCTGTGACTTTCCTGTTCAAATCGGACGGTCAAAAACTTAAGTTTGGTAAATGGGGACTGCTAGTGGCTATTCCGATCCTAGTGCCGATCGCCCTGGTTTTGACATATCAGATATTCCGACCGTTTATTATCCCACACCTTTGAGTCGATCGTCCGTGGGAGAAAGGAATTAGTTAAATTAAGTTAAGTATTATTCATTTTCGGGCGATCGCAACTGCTCCCTCACCCATACTCGCAAAGCGTCAATTATAGTCATATCATCCTCGGTCTCTGCCATCTGCAAAAATTGAGTGATTATTTCTGAAGAAACAATCGGAAAAGTGGCACTACATTCACAGATTACATATTCTCCGTTCTGAAATTGAAAAAATTGTACAGTCTCTCCGAGATATCTCCAAATTTCAGGAACTCCCAGGTTTTTGTAAATACTAAAGCGATTAGTAGATGGACTGGTAAGATCGACTTCAATGATTAAATCTGGTGGCGGGTCAATTGATAAGTTAATTTTTCTGCCACGAATGCGATCGACATTTTGGATATAAAAACAGGAATCTGGTTCGGCACCTTGTTTTAAATCTTCACGATTGAGAGTTGTCGAACCAAATCCCTTACGTTTCAACTTTAATTCATCGCTTAAAGTAGTCACAAACTGTTTTAGCAAACAATTAACAGTTTCATGCAAATCTGATGGCATGATAATTTCTAATACTTCTTGAAAATATGAAAACCGCGAAGACCTGTTGTCTCCAGCTTCTGCTAACAAGCTTTGGTAAGTCTGCCAACTGATACTAGATAGTACCACCCGTTGTGTGGTTTTTTCTGGAGAGGGATGAATGAGCGTCGCAGTCATGTTTGCCTCCTGCTTAATCCAGAAAAAAGTTTATTACAACCCTAAACTTTCGAGAGAACGGGACAGACGGGGCTCGAACCCGCAACTTCCGCCGTGACAGGGCGACACTTCCAGATCAAGTGTTCGCCTGCTTTCAACTGTCCTTGCACAACAAAAAATCTATCTCACCCTGACCGAAAAGTCAAGAGTCAAGAAAAAATATTTCAACGTCGTGCTTATTTGCTCCACCCAGTACCGCTGCATAGGGGTCATTCGGTGGCTCGTGACGAATCGGCATCGGGGTACCCCACCACTCAGCATCCTCAAAAAGCTCAGGACGTTTGTCGTAGTAATCCCGCCAGCAATCTGGATACCATTCCCAAGCTTTCCAAAAGCCATGAGGAATGATCGATCGTTCTACCACATACCCATCTAGATCCGAGCAACGAGGTCTCTCAAACCAGCTCCATTGAATTTCGCAAGGTGACGCCCAGCCGTGCTCCCACATGGTGAAAAAAGTATAATCAAAATTATAACCAGGGGCAACAGGGACTTCAACACGAACTCCATCAAAAGGTAAATCAATAGCGGGGGCAAAACCTTCTTCGTCTGATACACCAACCCTAATATATTTAACAATGCGATTCTCATTTCCATTGTCGTAAGAAAACATATCCAAGTACACAGGCAACTCAACTGCCTGAATTTGATCATCCCTACACCACCCAAAAACTCGATCCTCGTCTTGATAAAGGGAACCTTTTTGGAATCGCAATTTAAGCCATGCAGGCAACTCCTCAAATTCTTTCAGAATTCCAGGAACCAACATTAAATCTGTTGCAGACGCATCATTCAGCAATCTCATAATCATTGTTTTGGCTGAACTCCTTGAACCCCTCGTCGTGACCGGGTTCAAATATCTTTGGATACCCCATTTCAACTTTCGCTCAAACATAAAGAAACAAGGAGCGACCTTGCAATTACGCTGTTAATTTAAGTCAATATCTTCATCAAGCTCATCAAAATCTGGGTCATCCTTGGAATAAGCCCAAGCATGATCACAAGCATTACAGGTGTAAAATCCATAATCTTTGTCGAACTTAATATCCACCGATCCACATTGCGGGCATTGAATATCTTTTGTCAACGACCCTTCTTCCATTTGTTATTTGCCTCCCTAAATAACTACGGATTGATAGTGATTTCTAGCAGACTCGTAGCGCTTATCGCTACCAGATTTAGCAACCCCCCATATCGCCAAAATAGCAGCATTCTGAGATAGCCCGCTACGCTTACAGGCAACCACCACCGCACGCACTTCGGGGGTCAATGACTGCGTTGGATCAGGAAACTCCCAATTTTCCGGAATCGGGTTGACTGCGTTGTATTTCCGGTGCAGCAAGGATTCCAGGTGGTGAATAGGTTGGTGGAGAGGCGGTGGAGAGGTGGTGGAGACTGGTGGAATCTCCACCACTGACTCAGTGGGATAATCTGTAGCAAATGATTCGAGAAATATTTCGCAATCCCCAAAATGATCCACATCGTCAATCAGCGATCGTGCATCAGGAATAGAAACATCAATTGGTACAGAATTGGGTGATTTAAGTTTGCCTTGCCCCGAAGGCTTCCACCCGTCTTCAGAGTCCTTATCTGGTACGGCGGTCAGCAACAAGGTAATAGCACCGGACTGTTTAAACAATTCCGACAAATTTTTCGCCTTGAACATTGCCTGAGTATCAGTCTGAGCTGTAACAAGAGGAAAAACCTTTCCCTTCCTGGCCGCTATAAAAAGCTTTAGCCAAAAAGTTTGCAAGATATTTTCAACCTCAGTAGGCGGCAAGATTAAAGCCAAAAGAGGCTGCCACTCACCTATCTCCTCAAGGAGTAAGGTGATAGGAAAATGATGGTAAGTTCCCTCATCATCATTCTGATATTCATCGTATCGCTTGGATAAAATCTCAAGAATTTTATTCAAGCCATCCAGCAAGCTTTTCGCCCGTTCCTTGTCACCCAAACCAATACCGTAAATCTTCGTCCCTTTGATGAGGAATTTTTCAATTCCTCGGTACATTGATTTACGCTTGTGGGAGTTTATAATTATCAATCGATGTCCTCGACTGATGCGACAACGAATCAACGCGCTCGTTAGAGTAGTCTTTCCCGATCCAGGGGTTCCAATAAGCTTCAAAAACCCTGCAAAAACTGCGCTACTGATTTGGCTTTTCAGCAAAGATTGAGTCAGGGAATCACCGGGTTCGATCGCACTTTTAACTTGTTCTCCGACATCAATTTTGTCACCTGGATTTGTAATGTCATCCAGTGTTCCCGGCTTACCGTGAGGTAACGCTGGCTGGGATGGCACTGGAGTAAATCCGATCGCCTCCTTGAATTTTTGCTGAAGCTGCAAAGTAAAAAGATCGATATCTGCCTGCGCCTCAAGTTGTAATTTTTTGAGGCGAACCCCTGCACCGATTTCGGCCGTTGTCTGATTTTCTTTTTGCTGGATATCGTCGCTGGCAACCTGTCCAGCCCAAAATAGCCGCTGTTCGCGTTCGTCACTGCCAGCGAAGTGTAGAGCAGCCCCAAAGCTAGCGAAGCTAGCTAACCCACCAAGCAGCCGAATCAAGCCGGAAGCGCCCTCAGTTTTGACAATCTTGCTATCGGGCTGGACTAACCAGTGAGGATAAGTTCGCTTGCCAAGTTTGGTGCGAATCGTTAGTTGGGTGTCAACCGGAAGGCTTGCGCCGGCAAGAACAAAGCCAGCGCAACCAGCAAGCAGAGCAAGTGAAATCTTAAGTCGAGACATTGCGACCTCCCCACAGCCACGCCACAAGGACACACACCATCAACAACCCAACCACGATCGACCCCCCGTACAAAGAGAGGAAGTCACCAACAGCACCAAAGATTGCCAAAATTGCATCCCACTCACCAGCCGCAGAGCCGAGAGCGATCGCGGTGGCAGCCGCCTGATATCCCTGATATCCAGGACGATCGTCGTCCGCGCCAAAAAGAGCCTCCTTGCCAACCACCGCGATCGCAATTATTCGGATAGCAAAACTGCCAAACGACAACCAGGGAATCATTCTAAAAATAAGTACCGCGGATGCAGTGCCACTGGCTATCAAGCCAAAATGAGCTACTCTGTAAGCATTCCGAGAAAATGCGATCCGCTTTTCTCCCGGCTCGGCAACTTGTGGTTTCGGTTGCTGAGCCTCCCAGTCCTCGTAAGCTGCGTACCCTTCAAGAGTTCCGTCCATCATCTTGCTCCAATACTTTTTTAGCTAAATCCATGCCGTCGTTGCCACCGCACCACCGTCGGCGTTTAATGTGTCCAAAACAACTGACATTTGACCAGTTATTTGGGTCAGCGTAAGCTTCCAAGACTCTGCGATAAGCCTCAAGCTTTTCGCGATCGCGATCTCTAAAAAATGGAAACTTCATACTTTAAACCATCCAGCCAAAGATTTAGAAATCGAGCCAAACAAGCCGCCACCCAAAGTTTTTTGGCCTCCAGAAGTAGTGGTTTCGCCTTTCCAGTAAGCTTCTTGCTGCTGGCGGGCGATCGCCTCTTGATTTTTGGCATCCGCACTGGCTTTAAGCTGTGGTTCTAAGGCGGCCGACTGAGTTTTAAAGCCAGCTTGGAGAAACTTGATATCAATGCCGTAGCGATCGGCTATCAAGCCGATTTCTCCGCCTGTCTTCGCTTGCGCGAATCCCATGTCGGCAGCAAATTGAGCCTCGGTTTTGAGTACAGAAAGCCTTGCTTGCTCCTTGCGGTAAAGTACCGCAGCCTTATATTTGGCTCCCCCTTCAATGCCCTTGGCAACAAGCCCCGTTATTTTTTCATCTGTATCAAATCCGTATTCAAGAAGCTCCAGCGCAAGCTCTTCGATCCTTTTGATGCAATCCAAAATCGCCTTTTGATTCGCAACATAAATCTTTGAGCGTCGGGCTTGCTGCTGCCACTTCTTCTTGTTAAGCGAGCTTTCGTGAACTTCTTGATCCGTGCAATTTGCTACTTTGGCGAGGCCGATGTCGCCTAAGTTTTGTCGGAGAACCGGCGACATAGGATTGTGACCGACAACCCGAGAGATACCACTTGTAATCATTTCTGTCCCTCGATTGGTTTTACTTCCGTGCTTCTTTCTCTTTCGTATTCCTTTCTCTCTTTTGTCGCTATCTCACCTTCGGACTCGTAAGAAACAGACCAACTATCTACTTCGCCTCTATCCGCTAAAGATCGGAAGCTCGCGTTGCCTATCTGCTCGACAACACCAGCGGGCAATAGATCCAATATTTTTCCGAACATATTCAACCTCTTAAACTTTGTACTTGACCTATAACCTCCACACCCTTAGCGTCAGTAATCCCCTCATCTCTCAATTGCAATACTGCTACTTGCAGAGCCTCCTGAGATTTGCTGGCAACAACATTGAGATGCTTTGGTGTATTACTTTCGCGCTGTACCCGAACCTTGTAAAAAGCCATCTTAAGAATCCTGTAAATCCGAAAGGGCTGCTTTAACTTCCTCAGTAAATCCCAGCTTTACTTCTGCTGCTGCCTGCTTGCCAAGCGCCCGCCCCAACTCGCGGTAGTTGTTCAACAAACCAGATTTAAAAGAAGCAATTTGAGTCAAATTACTATCAGCAACAGTTGCCGCAGTTTGGGCAATGGCATTGTGTTGGTCAACGAACACAATCGCCGTTGATGCTGTGGGAGATGGTACTACGGGTGCTTGCTCTACCAACTGGCGCAATTGAGTAAACTTGCCGGCATTGAGCAGTTTAGTTGCATCAAGAGCAAGCTGCGAGTATTCGGTTGCCCGGGCAGCACCACGGCGTAAAGTAGCAAGATTCAATCCGTAGACATCCTGAAGTTTGCAAATCGACTTCTGCAAGTCAGCTTTGCTCAACCGGAGGAGGGACATCATATACTGCGCCGAGTACCATTGTTCAATCGATTCAGGGAGAGAGGAATCGATTAATTCGCTGTCTACGTCAATCACGGCTTGGTCTTCAGGTTCCATTTTTCGCCTTTTTGCCTTTGAGTTTAAATCGATTCAAATCGATTGAATCGATTTGAATCGATTCGTATAGACAAAAAATAACCCGCCTTTGAGGGGCGGGTATACTATGCAGAGCATAATTTTACGCGGTGCATAAAACTTTGTGCAGTAATCCAAACAGAAGAGTTATTTGAGGCTTGGGTTCGCGATATCCAGGGGCTCCGGGTTCTCTCAGATAACAATAAAGGGTTTGTAAAGGAATGCCAGTTTCTCTGCTAATTTTGTAAACCGACCAGCCAGTTAATTTACGAAATTCCTGCGGCGAAAGTGATATTTCTGATATGATTTTCATACTATCCTCTGCTTGAAACTATTGGGATGGTCGCGCCCCTGGCTGTTGATGCAGCGCAGGGGCATTTTAATTTAATTAGTTCACTCAAAAGTAGAGCTTCAACTCATCGGCGAGACAAAAGCTGTCTTGGCTCACAACCCTTCTCTTTTGGCGGCTAAAATCGAGT
Source organism: Microcoleus sp. PH2017_24_DOB_U_A (assembly GCF_020738205.1). Taxonomy (NCBI): domain Bacteria; kingdom Bacillati; phylum Cyanobacteriota; class Cyanophyceae; order Oscillatoriales; family Microcoleaceae; genus Microcoleus; species Microcoleus sp. PH2017_24_DOB_U_A. Next base: position 53,823 of record NZ_JAEQCT010000028.1, on the reverse strand, counting down.
AACCTTCAACGATCGCTACCTGTAAGATAGCCAATAGCTTCAGCCCCTCATTTCTCCCGACTCCAGCAGAGGTAAAGATGCCACAGGGCATATCTAGATCGCCGTTTACCACATTCCGCAAGTTATCGCGAAATGCGCCTCCTACACGCAGGCTATAAGCGATCGCTTCCACTAAGACTAATCGCTCCTCCTGAGTGGCGTCGCCAAAATCAGAGCCGTAAACATCACTCAAGACCTTAGAGACTGGGGGCGAAGTAATATCGCCGACGCGCTCATAATCAATGCGGGTATCTTCGGTAATCATGCAAACTCCTAAAAAATAAGCGATCGCACTTGAAGCAAACACGATCGCAAGAGACAGATAGGGAGAATAAACCCGTCTCTCTGGGTTGTCACACCACTTTTATTTATCTGGCAGGTGTCGCCAGTTCGTTAAAAGGGAATTGGGTCACAAGCCTCAGAGTCAGGATCAGAATTCGTATCTTTCTCTGAGGCTGAAGGTTTTGGGTTTGTCGTTTCTCGCACCTCACGCTTCACTTCGTCGTCGAATCGAACCACCAAGATAGCTGTCAACCTGATAGCGGCTTCGGCGAGCCTAGGGTATTCTTCGAGTTCGTATTTGCCGGAGGCAATCATTGCCGCCAACAATTGCGTTGCGACAAATTCACCGTGGGGTTGTGAGTAATTGGGGTCGTCAAAATAGTCACGGATTTTTAGTTTTTGTTCGGTAGTGAATTCTTCCATTTAGATCGAAACTCCCAAATACTATGCTTGTGGTCGTACTTAAATCCACAAGCTTTGATTTCGGCAAATAACTGATAAATCCTGATTTGACTCTTTGTAGGGTACAAATCTAACGCACCTAAAATCTTGACTCTGAGTGCTGGAGTAACTCTCCTGCCGATCGTGATTACATTAGGTGGCAATGGGAGGTTATTGGTAGGCGATGGCAGACCTTCCCGATCGGGGTCATCATCCACGAAGGGCTTCGATCGATAATCAGCAGAACAAATCAACCGCAGGTATCGCTTGGCGGCGAGCTCGCCGGAACCCAGATCGAGGTATTCGCTGTCGTCGTCGAAGAAGCGGGGGTGGTTGGGTAGGTCTGCCATGGCATCACTTCAGCAACCACTTACGATCGCTACCACTCCACCGATAACCGAGAGTCTTGAGATTGGCATAAAGGATTGATGGATCCCGATCCAAGCCCTTGCATCCTGGGAGGAGAGCAAGAGCCTGCTCGTATTTTTTGAGCTTGATTTTAGGCATAGGGTATGATTGTCAGTAGCTGGAAAAGGAAGGGCGATCGCCGGATCTACCCAGAGCGATCGCCCGTGTGCTTGGTTAGAGCGTTAATCTTGCGGTGTCACCCGCAAGTCTGGAGAGGCGTGTAGCGAGCCTCAGTATCTAATTGTCAATAAGCTTGGTTATCAAAAATGTCCCATTTTTGGGACATTTTTGTATGAATCATTCTTTTCAGACAAGGCTAAAAAACTGGAGCAAGAGCTTGAAAAACAGAGCTTTTGCTATTTCAGCATCGAGGAAATGCCTGATTATTTTCGCCACGGCCGCAGTAAAAATCATTGCCGCCACCGAGAGAGCGAAACCTTGATTGAGAAAGGTTCACGAAAAATGTCCCACTTTTGGGACATTTTTCGTAAACCTGCGTTATTTGCGTGGTTGCGCGGTTCCGCTGGTGGCTGAAATCGCTATAAAATCCAGAAACTAATACCTGGGTTTTAATATGAACTTCAAGAGACGAATCGAATGGCGCAAATGGCTAGGGGTGGCGGGATGGGTAGCGTTGGGCTACTTCATCGGGCGGCCGGAACAGCTCAGCCGGATGGCGCGGAATCTAGAGAATCACTTGGCGGGAAGTCGGACGCAGTATCTTGTACCAACTACCACAGGGACAGCGCCTCGACTGGTTCAGATATACCAGCAACCCCGGCAGTCCTTCAGTTCCACTTCCGAGCCTGGGCAGCAGGGATGGAACGATTTTTATGACCAAGACGGTCATTTTTCGATAATGGTGCCACCATACAAGGTCAAACAAGTAACAGATTCCAACGGCACAATGTACTCCATTGAGCAAGAAGGCGAGTCTTATACTTTTGGGTACACAGCAGTTGATGGGTCTCAATTTATTGCCCAAGACCGCAAGCTGACTCTCATGACGGAAGTCATCAACAAAAGATGGAATTCAGGTACTGCTTTTGGCGAGCAATTTTCGATCGTCGCGCAAAGACACTTTGGTCTAAATGGAAACCCAGGAATAGAAGTTCACTTGCAGCATAGGTCTAAACCACTCAAAATGACATTCCGAAAGATGATTGTCAGAAATCGCCTGTACATAATGGGTGTTGCCAGTCCTCACTCTCAAAACACGCAGACATTCCTAAACTCGTTTCGCCCGCACTAGGCACAACACTAAACAAGTGAAGTGAATAGCCGAGTCGGTAATATCAGCCTCCCCAGACACTAACTGGGGAGGCTTAACTATTTAGTTTTCAAGGTTCATACGAACGCCGGAGAAGCAAGCTTTTCGGACTTAGACAGACTTCCATGACCTAAGTAGTCAGGGAGTTGATCTAACGTTTTCCCGGTCAGCTTACATAAGCGTTTGACTTGCCAGAGTGTGAGCGCTATTTCGCTCAGACCACGCTCACATCGGCTAACAGTGGACGTGTCTATGCCTAGCGCAACAGCGAATTGAGCCTGAGTCATATCAAGTTCTTCTCTTATTGCTTTCAACGGCACAGACATTAGCTCCTGTTGTGATTGACTTTTTCGTTTCTTTAGCATAGCATAATAACTAGGCAAATTCACTAGGAGTAATTCCTAATTTCTTTGCCTAGTTGGTAGAACAACAAAGTAGGTGGGCCCGTGACGACAATCCTGGCCTGCCTACCTTAAATATAAGAGTTTCCGGCAGTCAGGCAGCCTCACAACTAGCCCCGTAAGTCTTGAACAGCATGGGCGGTAAGAAGCGGTTGGCTCCGGCAACTCACAGCATAACCAAGTCAAAGATAGCCTCTCACCTACGTCTTTCCACGTAGGCAAACCCTGCCTTTTAGAGGGTAATTCCGTGAAAATGCGGATTTTATTGATCGGGTCACGTGCCATTGCGGTATCAGTAGCCCTGATTTTCAGTGGGCGATTAGCGACGAACACCCCCGACACACCGCCACCACCGGGAAGCGGTCGCAGGGATTCCACAAAAGCAGAGGTGATGCCTATGACCTAATACCTGGACTGCCTATAAACTTCCTTCCTATCATTCGCCGGCGATCGCGCGGCAGGACGTGCGATCGCCTTTCCTTCCCCATTATTCAGGAACAAATAATGACCACACCCACATTCGAGACAGTCAAGACAACTCTCCACATCAAGCTCCAAATGAGAGACTTATCAATAAAACGTGTAACTATAGCCGTCCGCAGACCTCCGCGAATCATCCAGTGGAAAGACCATTACTTCTATCAAATTTGCGATACCTACTACGAAGAAGTAAGCGGGGAAGATTTAGACAATATCAAAGTCTAGCAACCGACAAAGTTAGCGATCGTGCGGCAGGACGTGCGATTGCCTTTTTTATCAACGAGCTAACCCATGGAAACAGCAACAAACACGACTAACTGGAATTGGTACGGAATGTGGTTTTGGGACTATCTAAATCTTGACAGAGGCGATTTCCGTACTGAGGCTTGGGAGGCTTTTGACATCTGGAAGCAAGCCTACACAAAAGATCACCCCGACCTGGCAGATCTTGCCGACTTGGACTTAGTAGAAAGCTACATGAACGCCATGAAACCCGTATTCGACTCATGGCTTTTCAAGGCGTGGGGCCTTTTTTACCTTCCAAGCAAAACGTTTCGGGCGATCGTCTGGAGACTCAAAGTACACCTGGTTTTACACATCCCCACTATCGAAAACCCATGAACACAGGACGAAGCATCGCCAACCACATAGCAATCAACGAAATCAGAAGAAAGGACATCTTAGAAATCCTCAAAGACGGCCCTAAAACAGCCTACAAAATCTCTCTCAAGATGCCCGGATTCTACTCCACAGGAACAACCATGTGCCGCCTACGCGAGTTACAGGCAGCAGGAAAAGTAACAAATTTCGGAGACGTATGGGAAATCAAATGAGTCAAGTCAACCCACTAGACACTTTCAAAAGCACCTACGACATAGACGACGAATTGGTCAAGATCCTTGTGCGAGATAGAACCACTCTCGGCTTACTTTTTCTCACGCTAGAAAAGCTCGCCTGGAACGAAAGAATGGCAGTGGGCTTAGCCGCCTATCACAGCATCGACCAAACCTCCGCGCAATTGATAGAAATCAAGCCGCGTCACGGCGAATTTGCGACACCTGTCGCGGAAGCAATGGAATTATTGAAAGCCCTTTCCCCGTCGGCACTGGCCGAATTAGCCGGGGATATTCTGCAAGATGACTTTGAACTTGAAGCGTAGTGCCAAACAGCATGGCGTGCGATCGCGCTCTAGTCGGTGCGATCGCCTTTCCTAATTACTAATAACCAACAACCCATAACCAATGGAACAACTAGAAGAAGATATCTACTATTTGTACAAAATCAAGATCGACTAACAGCAACAGAGGACGATCCGATTCACAAGAGGAAGTATGACGACTGGAACAGTATTTGCCGTCGGCGAATCAGTATCAATGCTGGTCAATAAAACAAAAAAGATAGGATTTATAGAGGAAATTTGTGGGGATTTCCTATTTGTCAGATGGGTTATATCAGGGACAAGAAAAATACGTTCATGGGGCTGGATATCAAGTCGCTGGGCATTAAAGAGGCATCCTTTAATCGTCCAGACAGATGAATTATCGATAAAATGGAGGCTTTAACATGACAATTACAACTGTCGATCGACCAGCACGCATCACCGAAATGGGGAGAGCAGAGGCAGATTCAATCACGCAGGATATCAAGGGTAACTTTGACAGCCTGGGTTCAATGCTCATAGAAGCAAGAGATCGAAAAGCCTACAAAGCCCTCGGGTACAGAACCTTTGAAAGCTACTGCAAAACTGAATTTGGCAAGTCAAGTTCCAGTGCTTACAGATTGATTGAGGACGCGAAAGTAGTAGCACGATTAGAGGCTGAAATTGCCAAACAATACGACGAACCGATCACCTTAAATATCCCCAGCGCTTGCCTTCGCCCCCTAAAAGAAATTCCAGATATCGGCAATAAACTTAAAGCGATCGAATATGCAAAAAATTTAGCGGCAGCGGAAGGTAAAAAGGCTACTAAAAAACATTTAGAAATAGCAGTATTTGAGATATCCGGTAAGCGCAGTCAGGATTACAAAGCCGCAATTCAAAGCTTAGGCTTTACGAAGGGCGTGCCAGTCGAGATAGTCGAGACAAAAGACGTAAAAAGCGACAGAGGATTAGTCAAAAAAGTAGACAAATTAGGCAAGATTCACGTCGCACTTTACAGCGGAGGAGTCTACCCAAAACCACTTGGCGCCAGTGACCTGAGAATACTAACGAAAGCGGAAAAGCCTACCACTCCACTGAACGAAATCACTGCCAGCAAGGGCGATAGAGTGTTGATTTTTGCCAAGGGGCTAGAAGGCAAAAAAGGAATTATTCACAAATGGAAAGATGAATGCCAAGCACTTGTCACAGTGGACGGGGAAGATGAGCTATTTACTATCGCCTATGCAGAGATGGAGTTGATTCGACGCGAACAAGAAGAGGCTAACTGGGAATCGGAATTGGTGTGGGAAGCCGGGAAAAACAGATATTATTATTTCCCGCAAGAAGACACAATATACAGCGATACATGGCCACAGGGCTTAGCTCTAAAACCTCACTCCCACGAACAAAGCCCAACTGAATTCATGAGGGAATGGGAAGATAAATTCGCGGGCGATTTACTCGAAAGCCTTACAAATCCGGCACGATTGAAGACACTAGCACTCGCGCAGGCGATCGAGCTCCCAGAGGATGAAGGTAAGGAATTCGCTGCTGATTTGATAGCCAGTCTGAATCAATTATTTCCCCAAGCGTCCAAGCCCAAGGCCATGGGAATAAGCTTTGCCTTGACAATAAACGAGTTGACTTCCGGCAAAAAAACGCAAACTCGGCGTGCGTGGCAAGATGATTACGCCAAAAACTTCATTAGATATTTCGACAAAAATATTGCCATCCCAGCACTAAATAAGGGCCGCCACCGTGGGGGGTACGAACTGGGATTTATTAAGCTTACTCAGCGCCCATACCAACAGTATCTGTCAGAAATGTCACCCATCGACCTGCAAGAAGAAGGTGGCATGGTTGCGACAGCACAAGAATTTATTGACACATATTTCGAGGGGCAGGACAAGTTAGTCTGGGTGCTGCACTTCGAGTTTCTGTCCACACCTGCCGGCGGTAACACATCTTTATTAACAGAGGAAAACCAGCGGCTGCGGGAACAATTGGCAGAGGCAGAATTAACAATTCAGACAATGAGAAATGTGGAAGCTGCATTTCTCGCGGACACCGCAGCGCACACCAAATTCTTAGTAGAAAATGCAGCTTCCACAGATTCAGTCGCGGACACCGCAGCGCACACCGAATTCTTAGTAGAAAATGCAGCTTCCACAGATTCAGTCTCGGACACCGCAACGCACACCGAATTCTTAGTAGAAAATACGACCGACAACTTAGCGCCAGGGGACACAGCAGACGCCGATTGGAAATCAATATTAACCTCAAACAACTTCACCCCCAATTATCACTACACTGACAACTGCACAGAAGAGTATCGAGGCTGGAAAATCTACCTCGATCCAAATGGAGGATTTAGTTATGTGGATTTAAATCATCCCGAAAAAGGTGCTTTCTGTTGCGACACACACTCCTTGAACATCGAGTCAGAAAACGAAGACGAAATCATCAAGTGGGCGAAGGAAGTTATCAATCAAGTCGAAACATTTTGTCCCGGTCAACTTTCACTAGATTTGAATCTAGAAGTCGAATCATTCCCACAGGCACTTTTGATTGCTATTTCGGCTGAGGAGGAGAAGATTTACAACATTATCGACAGAAAGGAATACCAACATCACAGCGCAAAGCTCACGAAAAGAGAGATAGCCGCTATTACGAAGAACAATTTACAAAGGTTGAGAAACTCGCTTCAAGAATTGATAGATTTTCGAGATTTGAGAATAGGACAACTTGTAACAAAGCGATTTCACCCAGAGTCAAAAGGAACAATTACAGGATTCGAGTTATCGGCAGGCGGGATGCCCTTAGTTTGGGTGAATTGGTTCCGGGATGAAGGGGAAGAGAAACGATCAACCGAACATTATCCACTAAAAAGCCTCATAGTGGAATCATAGTCAATGCTCCAAGTTTTACCAACACTACTATCACTCCCCGAACATTGGCCACTCGTACCAGTTCAAGGCAAACGCCCCTATCAAAAAGGGTGGACTTCCAGTCAACTTAACCGCCTAGAAATCCTCACCGAACTGCAAGCTGGCAAAGCTACAGGTGTCGGATTAAAACTAGGGCATGGACTCCTGGCAATCGATATCGACGGCGAATCAGCAGATAAATTACTAAAAAAACTAGCCGGAGAAAACAGCCTCGCAGATTTCTCTCGGACGACGGCATGGACAAGTGGCCGCCCTGGTAGAAAACAGTGCTTATTTTTAGTACCCGAAGCTGACTGGGACCGCATCAAGTATCGAAAAATACTAACCGGAGTGTCGGGCGATGATGGTAAAGAGGAATGTTTGGAATTTCGCTGGGGTGGTGGACATCAAAGCGTTCTGCCACCAAGCATTCACCCATCAACAGGTAAACCCTATGAATGGATCAACAGCCCGCTGCAATCGCCCCCGGTGCAAGCCCCGGAATGGTTGATCGAACTTTGTGAAAACTGGCATAGCGAGTATGTCAGCGACAAGGAGCTAGATTTGGTGCGCTTCCCGGCACGATTATTCCCGCATTTTGGCCGCAAACTAAGCGTCTGGCTGCTCGCGCGTCGCTTCGATATTTCGCGTTGGAGCCACGGCGGAAAATCCAAAGGATCGGGAATCGGGAAATTTTCGCTGGCAGCGGCGAGTAAAATTTTGGATCGCAGCCAGGGACATATCAGGAAGTTACTGTGCGTCGCGAAAAGATCGGGATTGATTCGTGACTATTCGCAGTCGGGGAACTGGGTCACAGTTTATTATGCAAGCTTGGAAAAAGCGATCGCTCTCACCGGGATAGAGAAACTCGGCCCGATCGCCGCCATAAATATTGATGATTTGGCTAACATCCACATACTCGCTACAGAAGTGGAAGCCCAGAATTTGCAACGAGCATCTCTCCACCGTCAGTGGCAGGAAGAGATCGAGCAAATAAAAGCTCAGGGTTTAGATCCTGGGCAAATTCCGAGTCAAATCCTGAAACCGATCGACCTGCACACCTGCGATTATCCGGCGCGGGTACTGGGAAAGGGCGATCGGTTCATTTATTGCAATTCGGATTTTCGATTCTATGGTGGGAGTCAGGAGGCGATCGCTAATTTTCGAGGAATTAGTCAATCGACTGTTAGTCGCCACCTTTCAAATAGTTACCGATTGGTAGCAGCACCGGTGCGAGGATATCGCCAGGAATTACCACCAATCGTGAAAAAGCAACTGGTAGAGAAGCTGCCACATCTCAAAAAGATGCCGTCGGCGTTGTGCATGGAAGATGGCTTATTTTCCATGCATGGCGACTGGTGGAAACCTCATTGCAATGTTTATCTATTGGATCATCGCCTGGTATCGGCCAGACGGCGGCGAGCCCAAATTCAAGGGCAAATAGATAAGGGTGACTTATTGTTTGAAAAAATTTCGCAGGACTTTTTAGAGGATAAGTTTCCTTTATGTATTTGTCTAAGAGCTAAGAAACAGCAAAGTTTATCCGGGGAAGAGCAAAGTCGGCTGCGCGAAAAAACTCAACAAAAAAACCGGAACAAGGAAAAGCAAAAATGATCATGGCTCAACAGTAAGCAAAAAACGTCCCATTTTTGGGACACTTTCCCTTGTCCAATTAGCACCCCTCGATCGGCGGAACGAAGCATTTTACTGTCTCAGCAACCCCATTCGTGCCGAGCTGTGCGATCGCAGCGCGAACACAGCGCACCGATCGAACTGCCGGATTTAGTTTGACCGCGCCGCCTTTTGTTATCCGCAGCTTACCTTCGGAAACAGACAAACCATCTATCAAATCTAGAATCCTTTCCGCCTCTTCCTCTGTCTCGGCACGCACACCAGATTTGATTTTGGAAGAGCCCCAAAGTAGTCGGCCGTAGACATTCCCCTTTGTGTAAATCAAGTTGTCGAAATCGCGGCACCATTCCAAATCCTCGCGGGGATTCGGGATTTGAGTGTGCCACAAACTGCCGGTTTGCTTGGGATAATTTTGCCCCCAAGTGAGCACCAATTGCCTCGGTACGTCAAACTCTGCGAATTCATCCCCGGGCTGGACTGGGTAGCAAGTCGGAGGCTCGCAGGCTTTGGCGTAAGACAATTTTTGCAGCTCGGTAAACGCTGAAATTTGGCTCGACAAGCCGGCAATCCCATCGCCGTTATAAAGCAAAACCTGTGTACCGCCATTGCAATCCACAAAATCAATTTCGCCAGCAATGTCAATATCGTCGCCGCAAACCTCCGCCAGTATTTTTTTATTTAGCGCCGTCAACTCTTCAACTTGGTCGCTCAATCCAAGCAAGCCAGCGCCGGAATAATCATAATTAAAAACAGTGCTACCACAGGCGTAAGTTCCGCCACCAAAAATATCAGGAAACGACGCCGAATATTCTATATCGCAAATTTTCTTGAGTGCCATCTTATTGACACCTAGAATCACATCTAACTGTTTGTGCAGCCCTACCAAACCCGGGCCAGAATAACTGTAAGGAATCGTCACGCCGTCGCATTCGATGGAACCCGAGTTTTTGAATTCTGGGAACCTGTCATCATCTTCTTTTTTCTTCTTCTTCAACTTGTCGGCAATATCTTTGCAGCATTTTTCTAATTCTTTCTTAGTCTCCTCCGCCGTTTTCTGAAGCTTCTTCAACTTAGTTTCAATGTCCGGATTAGGTAAGTCTGTCGCCACAGTCAAAGTCTGCGGAACTTCCACTTGCATCGCTAAGCCTTGGGGAACTTCTACTTGCATCGCCAAGCCTTGGGGAACTTCTACTTGCATCGCCAAGCCTTGAGGAACCTCCATTTGCATCGCCAAGCCTTGAGGAACCTCCATTTGCATCGCCAGCCCCTGCGGAACTTCCATTTGCATCGCCAGCCCCTGCGGAACCTCCACTTGCATTGCTAAGCCCTGCGGAATTTCTACCTGCATTTTTAGGTTTAACCCCTTAATAGTGTCTGTCAGATTTTCAAAAAGCGATTCTAGAATCAGAAGACCTAAAAGCAGGGGAGCTATTGTCTCAATCATAGCATCAGCATTCAACTGAGGAATTTTGATTACTCCTTCTAACGTGGTAGTAATCAAGCCGACAATAGGATTAAGCAGTTCGGTGATTCCAGACAAAATAGTTTTAGGTAGTTCCTTTACCTGTTCTGATATTGGATTAATCATTTGCTGGATTTGTTCCAACAATGGGCTAAAATCTGGATTTTTTAATTCTTGGATATCTAAATCTAATCCCTTCAGAAAGTCAACAATTGGAGTCAATAAATTAATCCCACCTTTCTCGACCTGATCGAGAGATGTAGGTGTAGACAGTCCTTGCCTAGAAGAGTCGATCGCACCTAAGTTTATCCGGCCTCCTGCTTTGCCACCGGGAATACTCAGCGCTCCTGCGGGTGTTGTATCGAGGCCCTTGATGGGAGACATTTTCGGCGATCGCGACCCAATCGTAGGCTCATCAAACTCAGGGGCGATCGGCGCGAAAGGATCTGCCCTTCCAATAGTTTGAGGCTGGGGTTGAGTTCGATTCGCTTGTCTGGGGTCGCTGATCGGCGATCGCGTTTGAGGCTGAGTTTGAGTTCGATTTGCTTGCCTGGGGTCGCCGATCGGTGCGCGCGTGGCAACTTTAGGTTTCTGATCTCCCTTCAAAGCTTGGTCTACTTGAACCGCCGCGACGCCTTTTAAGGCAGCGATGCCGAGCACCTGTCCAATTTTTCCACTACCAAGTCCAGCGGACACTTTGGCCGTCATGCCTGTTACAGCCGCACTTTTCAAGCCAAGCGGTACAGCACCGGTGACAACAGATACTTTGGCAGCGGCCGCCCCCGTGGCGACAACTTTCGCTACAGGGACGATCGGTGCCGCCGTCAGCGGGAGCACCCCAAGGCCGACTTTCGCTCCCACACCGGCGGCAGTCGCCACCTTAGTTGCAGTAGCCGCCTTAGCAGCACCGACACCGAGCTTAATTGCTAGCGGAATGAAAGCGAGTGGTGCTGGCATTTATACTCCATTAATTCCATTCCAAAGGTTTTTCTCAACCCGTTTAACTTCGTCAATTACGGGCTGCAAATCGAGATCCATATCAATATCTTGAAGCATTTTATTAATATGTTGCAATTGCTCGACAGCTCGGCTATCAATGTGCCCTTTAATAGCGTCAAGCAGTCTTTGCTTTTCTGCCATGTGTTCGGCAATTATCGAAGCAATAGTGTTACAGTCGCATCCGCACATTTTTCTAGGAGGGGGGGGAGGGGGTGAAGCAGTACCGCGGAGAATAAGAGAAGGAGGGGGGGTAGGAGCGGAAGGGGAAAAACAGCGAATTCTAGTATCAGGGTCGATCGTGAAATAATCGTCGGTAGAGCTTGCCCAATCTTGGTAGGCCCGCTGACATTCACCCAAGCTCGTGTAGCTATCGCCCTCATGGACTCGTTCTATGTAGCCAAACTCCCATCCCCATTCTATTTTGCCAGTGGGGAAATCAAACACAGTTCCATCAGGACGAAACCTAACTTCGTCGACGGGACGACCGCAGTAACACATAGGCTCTACCCTGCCTTGGACGCCGTCATAAGGATCGTTATAATGCCAGTTTACACAAAATCCGTTAGGGCAGGGATTTACCATAAAGCCATAACCGAATCAACGTCGGAGCCGTCGAAATATTTAGGTGGCAAAGTCGAAGGGGGAACGGAAGAGATCTGGGGAAAACACAGCAATCTAGTATTTGTATCTACAATGAAATAATCTTCAGGCATTCCAGTGCTGTTCCAGTAGAAAGATCCGTACCACGAATTTAAGGTGTCGTGTCTGACTCCATCATTCCAAGTGTCAGATACCCAGCCAGAAGAGTTCCAGCAAATACGCTGAGTAGACCATTGCCCCTCCCAGAGATTGTACAAAGTAACGCAAAAATCTCCACAAGATCTAAACTCCATTGCCCTATCAATTTGAGTTGCAGTTAGGCTTCCTAGTGGCAGGGAAGGAAAAGAAGTCAGACTAGAAGGAGAAGGAGAAGGAGAAGGAGAGGGATTAAGCAAAGGGGTGAGATCGGCAATATTTCCGCCCCATCCCTGACGAATCATTCCCTCGAAATCCTTACTAATATTATTGATTCTATTTATCAGGTCAAGGCCGACTTGACTAGACCGCTGCACACTCCCTTCGTTAGGGTCTATCAATACCTGAGTAATGCCCAGTTCCCTACCTGACTGGATATTGTTGAGTCTACTCATTAAATCAAGATCGACCTGTGTAGACCGCCGAATACTATCCCCCCCAGTTGGGGGCGCATAAACCCCAAGATTTCTATTTCCCTGCCTCCTCATACTCTCTCCGCTGAACTTACCCTCAACTGCGCCGTACCAGCCGAGCAAATAGCAGAAATTGCATTTGCAGCCTGACCAGAATCAACAATCAGTAAATTCTTAAAAAGTAAAGGATGCGAAGAATCAAGCAATGTCGCACCAGTTCCATATCTGATCCAAACCTCAGCCGAAGGGACTGTCAAAGACAAGCAATAAATCTTAATTATCCTTCTGTTAGGATTTGCAGTCAAAAGAGTTGTTGAGGATGTCGAAACAGTAACTGTCGTAGGAAAATCATCCGTCAAGCGTTCTATTGGACGCTCGCCAACAGAAACAGACGGGACACCAACACCTCGGTTAAGATTATTACAACAATTCATACAACATAGTTATAAACAATATTGTTGTGGTCTTGCAAAAAACTCGACTTCTCTACGACGTATCCGGTAATCGATACCCAGTCATTCTGCTGTCCGCCGGTATTATTTTGGAGCAATCCATGCCCTCGATCGACTACCATTGCATGGATTCTCCAACCGAACCTAATACCGTAGAATTCTAAATCAGTGAAAAATTCGTTAATCCCAGTAAGAAAAATTGGCTTCACATTGTAGAGGTCAATCATTCCCACTTCAAAGTTTTGACCGCTTGGATTTTGTAAGGAAACAAGCAGCCCTTTTTTGGGATTTGCACGAAACATCTGATTCTTTTGCTCTTTCTGTGCCAGCGTATCGGTAGCAAGGATCATCGGCGCAAAAGTTGGAGGTACTGAATCGAGATAGCAGGCTACTCGAATCACCGCCATATGCCCTTGGTAATTGATGTTTGTTCCGAGTACAGATGCGTTGCTTGGGGTATATAAAATCGCTTCCTGATTGCTAGTTGCCGGAGTGATTCTGGCTGCAATTTGAGAAAGGCGATCGGGCATATCGATCGCCATTTAATTCCTCCTAGCTCCGCTAGTAAATACCGGCCCAGTCCCGCCAGTAAGTGCCCGTTCAGGAGCCTTGGAAACAAGTGCCGAAGTCATCCCACCGCCACTGCCACTATTAAACTTTGCCTGAGGCGTCCCGCCACCAAAAGATGCGGAAACTTGTCCTGCAAGTTGCTGGCCACTTTTCAGGGCTTGTCCTGCAAGTTGTTGACCGGACTGAATTGCCTGGCTTCCAATTTTCGTCGCACCTCCAGCTAACTGAGCGGCGCCGCCACCTAGCAAGTTACTGACAGCTTTCCCGGGGTCTTTGCCAAATTGAGAACCTAGATTCTGAACAGCTTGTCCATACTGATCTACTCCTTTTTCAAGCTGTCCCACGAGCTTTTCTTCTAGAGGGCGAACTGCGGACTCAATAGCCGATCGAGTAAATTCCTGTAATCGAGCAACCTGCAATTTTTTAGCCTCAGCAAGAGAAGAACCTGGAGTCCACATCTCATGAGTTCCCGGAGCTTGTTCATCGGGGACATAATTCGGAGGATATGGTTTTCCTGTTTTTGGATCTGTAATAATCGGAGGTCCTGCGGTAACTGTGCCGATAACCTGATATGACTGCAATTGAGGTCCACCAATTGCCGTGTAGCCACCGCTAGCAGAGTCAAATTGACCGTAAACTGGTTGAGAGCCTGCTGCCATAATTTTCACCTGTCATTCACTTAAACTAAATAGAGTTCGGATTCGGCATTGCCACGCCTCGCGGCACTAAAATCCGAACTTGAAAAACGTACTGCTCGAAAGGCTTCGCGACGCCATCTGAGACAACTTCCACCAGCGAAACCTCTGGTCCAAATATTGACAGTTGAGAATCCTGGCTAGTATCTTGCTCTTCCCATGAGCGCAACAAGATGGCTGTAACCAAACTCTCGCCGGTGTTAATCAAGAGAGGTGCTAGGGCGGTAAAAGCTGGCGGAGTCCGCAAGCTTCGCAAGTCAGCCTTGGTGAAGGTTACAGTCGTCGCTGTTTGAGTCGCCGTAGCGCCGAAGAATGAAGTAAGAGGTTTATCGATCGCCATACTAAATTAAATTGGGATTAGGGAATGTGGAAACAGTATCATCCTGGAATACCTCAATCTCACTAACATACCTTCGCTGCCATTTGTTGAATCGAAATTCTAGGGTTTGTTCAAATGGCTTAATAACAAATTGAGAATCCGTACTTTGGTCTTGATTTCGCAGCCACCGCAGAATCAACGTGAGAGCTAATTGTTCACTGCGGTTGCTTACAGTAGGAGTAAAATCATAGCTAGGGGTCAGCCCGACTGGTGCAACTAAATCATTTTTTAGGATAATGACTTGGGTGGCGGTTTGGGTTGCGCCGGCGCCGAAAAAGTTTGTGAATAAAGGTTCAGAAGGCATGATTATTCATACCAAATAATAACTCTTACTGGTATCTTCAGGATCGACGCAGAATCAGTCGTTGTGCGAACAAGAAGAAAAGTATTCGATACTGACAGGAAGTAACTATGCCCTGGCAAACCAATGCCTCCAGGAAAAACACGGAGAGGCCCCGTAGTAGCGACTGCACTTACAGCCCTGATTCTCGAATAATCGAAGCCAGCGCCAAAAATCGGACTGAGATCGACACCCGTCTGACCCGACGCCGTAGCAGGAATAGTTGTATTTACAACTTTAAATTGAAGACCTGCTACACCACTATTTAAGTTAGTAATTGTCCCCATTAAACAGTGGCCTCGCTCATCATCACACTTGCCGTCCCAGACGCCGTAACCAAGCTCACAGCCCCCGTATAGCGAAAAGCACTTGGCTCACTATCATAGTGATACCCGGCAGGCACTGGCTGTCCATAAAGGAGAGGGGTTACTGTCGAACCCTCGCGCATAAAAATGGTGGCGGGACCTGCATTATAAAAAGAGAAACCCGCTCTGTTAGCATTAGCAGCAAGCGCAACCGATGCTGTTGTAGTAACACTGACAGCAACGGGGGTTTTTGCATTTCGAGATAGGGGGGGCTGCTGCTGAGACTGTGTGGGGTTTAAATTGTAAATTGCTCCCATTATTCCTCCGGTGGTTTATCAACGATAAAAAGCTTTTTTTTGAAACTTACGGCGCACAACTCTTTTTTCTTGAGCAATCGCAAAACCTGAGGCTTGCTCAAAAAATACTTGGCGCAATAATTCCGAAGCGAAATACAAGAGGGCGGATTTGCTTGCGCCCCGGCACCCGCATAAAAAGTGCTGGGATAAGTTCGAGCGCGCCTTTTGTTTTCTTTTTGCATCTATACACGATAAAAAAAATACCTGCCGATCAACCGACAGGTAACATAAATTGATATTTATAAAAATATTTATGTATTTAAATATTTATTTAAAGCGTCTGCCACGACTTCCCACATCTTCTTTTTTTCGTTCAGAGCTCGCTGTTTGAGCTTGAGCAGAAGGTCGCTCGTTATCTTTACCGTCATCAAGGTTGACTGCATAAGGGCTGCCTACAATAAATAAATATTTAAATAATTATGGCATGTTGTCCTATTACATATCAACGTCTGAAGCTAGCATCGCGAACTGGTCGTCGAGTGTTTTTACCTTTAAACCCGACGAGTCGTTTTTGCTTCAGAAAACGGACATAAACGGCGCTTTTCGCTAGGCTTAAAGAGTCAACAGATCGCTTCGACTTTCGATTTATGCAAATTGCACCGAACGAGATTTTCGCTGGATATACATTCGACACGGCCGCTGGCGAAATCCGTATTCCTCTCACATCTCTCCCCGGCCTCTCAGAGGCTGAGGCAAATGCCACTACAGGTAACGGGATGGAGGTGATTCGGCAAATTGTCGATCGCACTCACTCAGTATTAACGGCTCTAGCACCAACAGCGCGGCCTACCAAAGCGACGGTTACAAAGCCTAATCCGTCGATCGCTTCCGGGCTTAATGTAGCCCCTGGCACGTTAAGGCAGTCGTACAATCTGGCCTTCGATCTGATGCCAGTTGCACTTGAATTAGCAAGTGAGGTCTAACGATGGCAAGGCCTGAAGGCATTACCTTCCGGGGAAACAATTATCTTCCTGACTGGGGTACGGCGACTCAAACTTTTAATTACAAATACACGTTCAAGATACCGGACGGCACCACTGATGCAATGATTAATGCGATCATTGCCGCCGTCGGCGGAACCGTGATCAATACCAGGGGGGTGCCCTGCGAAGACGAAGAGGGATACTCGTGGAGCCCGAGAAAACTTAAGTTTTGGTTTGAAGCGGGGAAAACAGTGAGTATCCCTGTTCCCAGCAAAACTAACTTAGTAGCAGCGTCGGCTACTATTGCAGGCCAATTAAATCAAATTGCTCGGGTTATTTGCGTATCACTTGAAGGTGAGACTTGGCGGAATATCATCGATTTACTAGATCCCACATCAAGCGTGTTGCCTCCTGTGCCACTACCCATAACGGACACCGACGCAGGCGAGAAGGAAACGTCGTATGTGGGTAGCATGAACTACGAAACAGACGGCTCGTTTGAAATGGCTTCAAAAGCCTTCAAGATGGCTACCAACTTGGCAGGAAATATCCCTTATGCCCAGTACGCAACAGCAATCAACAACTGCTTAACTGCAAGTGGTGGTCCAATCAACACGTCAAGTGCCAGATGCCCTGGATTCAGACAAGTGACCTTCGAGCACAGGCGATTCAGGGTAGTGATGCTACAGAACCGCAGAGTTGTCGAGAAAGCTGATGGGGCTACCCCAGGTGCGGCTTCAGAGATCAAGGCCGCAAAATCTGAAATGCTCGTTCCCATGAGCAGTCGCGATCCTGAATTGATTAGGGCTTGTGGATTAGCGCTGCGAGCCGTGCCGCACACAATGTGCCTGGGATACAGAGGGGAGTGGGACAAGCGATTTTCCTCTAAAAATCCCGCTGCTCTCCCTGCTGCTACTCCGTAATGCTGTACCGGGCAAATTACGTCACGGACACGGGCAAAACTTATTTTTTCGCATCGTTATCGGTACTCGCGAAAGAGGCTTTTTTGCCCGAAATATTCAAAAGCAACTCTTCACAAAGCGCAGGATTTTGCGCTTTGCCACGAACAGTTCGACCAAGGGAAGCGCTACTCTGGGATGCTTCGGGGGAGGGACACAAAATCCAATATCCATTTCAACCCGGAACCCCGGAATGGCTTGATTTCTGGAATGAGATAAACCAAAATCCAGAAATTGTCACCAATAAAAATATTGGAGAACGCATTCAATTAAACTTGAGGGACTTATGAGATTTATCATACTCAAAACCGAATGCAATTCGGATGGTATCATTTCCTTTTTTGGGGCGAATCAATCCGTCCGGCGCGCGTCGGGCAATTCTATTAACTGGATAGATTTGCGTGAAGCTAAAACTAACACTATTGAGCCGGATTTGTGCGATTTGCTGTCGTTTGACGATGCCGAATCCGCCGTCGATTTCTTGGATGATACTGAGATGTCCGGCGTGGAAAACGTCTGTATCGTAGGTGTTGAGACTGAGTGAGTAGCGCCAGCAAGATTAAGACGCGCAGAACGGTCAGGGGTAGAGATTTAAAGATTAGATACACTCAGGACAACTTAGAGGACGCTTTAATTAACCAAAGGCAATACTACGATGAGAATGGCGACGAATTAACTCCCGTAACACCGTCACTCTTAGCCCGTCAAGTGGCAACCAACAACCCAACGATTGACCGTCTTAGCAATGCGGAACCGCGTCATATCTCCGCGTGTTTCGGCTCACCTGACAACAAGACTGGCGAGAGTAACTTTAAGATTGTCGTCCCTTACGCGCCAGGGGACAACAATCAAATCGAACAAATAAAAGAGGTGTACGATTATACTTCTACTAGCACATTCTTATCACCAAAATCCCCTTTGAGCTTGACCTATCACGGCGAAAACTATGGCTAAATGCCTGCACTTACTGTTATTATAGACACGCAAATCATCACCGCTACTCCGGTTTACACGGACTGGTTTCCGCCGAACACATTGTTCTTGGTGTTCCAGTCCGATGACACGGGTGAATATGTGAAAACAGGGGAATTCGTCGAGGTAGCGGTAGCTTTATTTTCTCGAATACAAGAAGCACCATTGATTGAAAGACTGTGTGCTTTTCAGGGCTCTATAAACACAATCGACTTCATTCGGATTCCAAGTTTTCGATATCGGAACGACCTGTTTTCGATGCGCCTATTGATAAACCCTTCGACAGGATTCCACTGTCGAATCATCGCTGTAAGTGACGATAGCAGCCCAGGTTTTGATGATATTATTGGGCAGTTAGAAGACATCACCGAACAACTTGAAAACCTAGTGGACAATCCACAACAAATACCTTAAAATAAACGAAGCTAGTCAACGTCAAAGATACGTTTGATAGCCAGTCAAGCAAACAATCAAACCCAGTTAAACCAATGGAACCAAGATTCGCACGGGTAATTTTAGCCGCAATTTCTGCCAACTTCAATTACACGAAACAAGTGGACGAAAGAACCGGGGGTTCTGGGCAAAACGAAGCCTCGCTTAACGAAGCCATCATGGCTTTAGAAAACCTAGTCAATCAGGTCGGCGAGCAGATTGATGCTCCAGTACAAACAGGACAGACTGAACAACCAGTCGCGTAGCACTTCCCAATTCAATGATGGCGAAATCCGTATTTCGCCATCATTGAATCAATATGGTCAGCAAGAAAAATGAAACCAATTGTAGTTGCAGAAACAGAGAAAGGGCGGGTAAAACTAACATACCCACACCTCCCAGACTTCGAGCTAAAGATGGACTTCAATCCAATAATTGACAAGTTCCACCTCGCAGGCAGTTTTTGCTTGGTGCACTGGCAAGCCAAGCCGTTTGGACTAAGAAGATGGGGAGTCTATGACGGCGGGAAAGACAAATACTACCCATTTACATGGAATGGAGCTCTTTGCTCAACACCTCCGAGATTTCTTCAGATAGATGAAGAACTGGTGAAGTCAGTACCTACAGCGGCCCTACTTTTCATTAACACAACAGTGGTTGTAAAAGAATACCTGACCCTTCAAAATGCAGAAGCTCGTTGACCTAATCAAGGCAGATATTGCTACCACCGTAATTGCTTCCCTTGGGCTAATCGTCGCTTTTCTTGGGTTGTCGATAAGTTTCTGGCAAGCCAGAAAACAGCAAAGAAAAGAACACTTAGAAGAAATTCGATTAAGGGAAATAGAGATAAAGGAAGCAGTCAAGCAACGGGAACACATGGCGCAGCAAATGAAATTGCAAGCTCAACAGGTGAAATTCCAAGGGGAACAAATAGCTCAAATTCTCGATTGGGTCTCCAAAATTACATTCCAGAACAGGAAAGACTAATGGACAAAATCTCACTACGTATTGCATTGTTTTGTATATGTCTTTGCGCTTTCGTTTCTTGCCTAGGACTGATAATTGTAATATTAGAGGCGCAGCCAATTCCACCAAGCTTAATTGAATTAATAATTACAATAATTGCCGTCATAGGAGCTTTCTTGGCTCCGTCACCCCTGCAAAAATAACGGAGTTATATGAAGCGCCATTCACTCGCCTTTACGATGTCTTTAGCGGCATCTAACGACTTAATCTATGGAAGCCTGAAATTAACTTATCCCGACAAGGGATATATTGAATATTCAGCCACCTCAGGATGCACTCAGTGGCAACAACCAGGCGATGAATGGGCGAGAGGAAAAGGCCCGATTCCTAGTGGTTTCGAGTACCAAATCCCAACGGTGCCTTATTGGCTCCCCACACGAGGAATTGAAGGATTTTTCTTTCACATAACACCTGACCCGGTATCAGAGTCCGGTCATGTCAGAAGCGAGCTAGGCATCCACTTTGATGCTAACGTGCCGGGAAGTGCAGGGTGCATCGTACTGAAAAATTTCCCGGGATGGCAGAGATTTTGCGATCGCATGGGGGCGATCGCAAAATCCGGCATCAAGTCAATTCCACTCTCGGTTAACTATAACTAAGGCAATTGTGGCTGATTTATAACGTGGCCGTAGTGCTGAAGGATCATTTTACCGTCGCGATGCCCAGCAATTTGAGCAACTTGTGGCACCGACAAGCCACTTTCAAGGGCTTGACTCAGAAGAGTGTGTCGCGTAGCGTAGGGCTTTCTGTAAGGAATATCCAAAAACAATAATGTGGGCATCCAACATTGAGAACGAAAATTGCCATGATCTATAATTTGCCCCTTGGGGCTTTTAAAAATTAGACCACAAGCATTCTCGGTAATTATTGAGCTAAAAAGAACAAAGACACGATCGGACATCTTCAAAGTGCGGACAGATTCTTTGGTCTTGGGAGATTTACAAATTTTCTGGTATTTCCCCCGCTGCCGAGACACCGACTGCCTGATAAAAATCAGGCGCTTTTCTAAATCAACACTGTCCCAAGTTAACCCGACAGCTTCCCCAGTCCTCACTCCCGAAAAAAGTAAAAATCGCACAAACGGTGCGTAAGTGATATAGACCCGATCGACGTAATTTAATATTTTTTCGATTTCAGCGTCTGACAATGGCGCTTTTTTCTTGTCCGATCGCTGTCGCTCATCTTCTGTTGCCGTGCGAGAGCGAACCCTTTTCAAAGGATTATCCGCTGGCTTAATCAAGCCCTCTTCTACGGCCCACAACAAGCACGATCGCAACATAGACAATCTGCGATTAAACGTGCTCGCAGCCAACTCACTAATTTGCAGCCATTCAGTATTATCAAGCGAAGGATTTCCCGATTTTACAAGCATGGCTCGGACACAAGCATAATGATCTGCTGCGGTTGAAATTGGCAAGTCAAGAGAAACAACCCAAGCATCCCAAAGTTCAAGCCAGCAAATCTTGGGATTAGCTTTTACCCGAAGCGGAGTTTGAGCGGCAGATAACTTGTGGCGATACCTTCCTAGGGATGGATCAAAATTTCCAGCAAGAATATCATTTTCGATTTTTGTGGCGATCGCTGCGACCAATTGCCGATCGCGCTTATTCTCCCATTTTCCACCGGGCAAAGGCGAGAACGAAAACCTAGCGCCCTCAACAGTAAATTGAAGCCGGATCGCTTTCCTATCTTTTGACGGATTAATATTCATTTTGAGCGGATTTTGAGCGCAAACTACGTTAGCGGTAGATCCGACAAATCTATCAAAACTTTAAAAGCTTTGCTACGAGAGAACGGGACAGACGGGGCTCGAACCCGCAACTTCCGCCGTGACAGGGCGGTGCTCTAACCAATTGAACTACTGTCCCTCGTTTTGCCTTTGTTTCAGGCACAATTTCTATTATGCAGATAACTGCACCGTTTGTCAAGAGGTTTTTTGAACTTTTATTTGGAAGCCCAAAATTTGAGTCTCTTGCAGGGGACTGAAGTTGTTGTCGCTTACCAAAATCAGGCCTCTGGTACCATCGGCTAAATCGGGGCCAAATGTCAAGCCCTCAATGTTGTCTAGGGGAATTTTCAGAGTTTCCAAATCCAGCAGCAGCCGTTTTTGGGCGGGGGAAACCTCGCTGATACGGGTTTTGAGGCTTGGGAGTGCTTCAATGCGATCGGCTTTTTCCAAAGAAATCTCAAAAATTCTGATCGTCGTGCCGGTTTCCAGGGAGAAAGCGCGCTCTAAACTCAGCAAGCGCTTGTCGTCGATCGCCAATAAATCCACTAAACCGTTGCTAGTTAATTTTCCCACAGGATTGGCACCAGGGGGTAGCGGTTCCGTGATGTAGGCAAAGGAGGCATCTGGATTGCCACTCGCAGCATCGTACCGCAAAATCCGGCACGGGCTGCCTTTTTCTAGGGAAGTTACGGCGCCATCTTGAACTGTAGCGTTTTCGGTGGCGGTGAATAAGTATTTGCGATCGGCAGTTAGAGTCAAGTTTTCAAAGGCGAGATTGTTGCGGATGCCTTTAGTACCTTTGGCA
The DNA here is from genome assembly GCF_020738205.1 of Microcoleus sp. PH2017_24_DOB_U_A. Classification (NCBI taxonomy): domain Bacteria; kingdom Bacillati; phylum Cyanobacteriota; class Cyanophyceae; order Oscillatoriales; family Microcoleaceae; genus Microcoleus; species Microcoleus sp. PH2017_24_DOB_U_A. The sequence continues at coordinate 31,190 of NZ_JAEQCT010000028.1, read as the reverse complement.
TCGGGCAAAAATAGGTCAGGAATTGGTAGCGTTTTGAGCAGTTTACCATCCAGGGAGAATTCTTTGATGAAAGGAGCGATTTGGCGATCGACATCTCCCTCAGAAGAAACAAACACGCTTTTGCCAGTAAAAGTTATCCCTTCGGGATCTAAACTGAATTCGGGAAAACTTTTACCGTTTTCATCTAATAAAGTCGTCACACCAGTAAATTCAATATTGTCTTTCTCCAGCTTACCAGATGCCAAGTTAATTTTCAGAGAATAGAAGCGCGCCGGAGCCTTGCTGCTGCGGTCATCAGAAATAGCATAATAAACTTGTTTCTCCGCATCATAGGTAATTCCCGAAAGTCCGCCAATTTCTGTCCCCCCAAAGGGAGAACCTGTTGGAAATATTGCCCTACCGATAAAATCTATTTTGGTAACAGCGAAAGATTGGGCCGAAAGATTGACAAAAATAGCAACAGTTGCTGCCATCAAAAAACAGGCAATAAATATAAGTATTTTCCCTAAATTGTGCATCTTACTATCTTCTTATCTTTCTTGCTTCGCGGCCTTTGCGTCTTCGCGGTTCGTTCAATCAGAAAATTACTGTTTCTGACTCAACAAAAAATTAGTCAACCAATCTTTAACGATGTAAGTAGCGCGACAGTCGTCCTCATTGTAGCGGACGATCGCCTCCAAGAGATCGCGATCGCCCGTTTTGAGCCAATCATCGTACCAACAGACACACTGAGCACCGTTAGCCTTAGCATCGCGCCAGTCAAAACCCAACCAGCGCGCAATGGGTTTGAGTGCGTAACTTTCCACCGGCATAATCGCTTGCTGCGTCACTTGCTTGTGAATATCCACAAACCTTTTCAGCACAGGCTTCCACAAGTAAGCTGGAGTGTTGTAAAGTTTAGCCAGTCGCTTAAAAGTCTTGACTTCGTAGTCACAAAAGTGGAAAATCGGAGCAATGGGATAAGCCCACATTAGTTCTAAAAATTGCTCCCAGATTGCACCTTCCTCAGCCGGTGATTCTGCAAGGAAGCCGTGGAATTTTTCAGTGTTGTTGTACCTGTCAACAACTAATACTCCGTGGAGATAATCTAAATTTAACTCCGGTTCGGCTTCAATATCAAAGTATAGTTCAATTGGTGCGATCGGCAAAAAGACAGATTGTGAATAAGGAATTGGTTTTTTGCGGAGAATCGGCGCAGGTATAGAAGGTGCAGCAGATTTATTTTCTGTAATCTTTACGGACTCAATTTTAGCTATTACTAAACTATTCCCTGCAACTTCTGGTATTCTGATAAACTGATTAACCGCTGTCGTTGCCGAACCTCTATCTTTAACATCCGTTAAATCCGTTACATAATCCGCTGCCGAACTTCCTTCTTTGACATCCGTTAAATCCGTTACAAAATCCGTTGACGAACTTCCTGCTTCTCGCACAAACGGTTGATTTAACAAAGTCGATCGCGCTTGTTGCACCACATCGACAGCCACTCCCGCCACAAACTCAGGATAACTCGCTAATAAATCGGAATTAGCATTAGCCAAAGATGCTAAATCAGTCAATCCTAGAACTTTTAATATAGCATATCGCTTAGCCGTAACTCCCGGCAATAGCGAAAGATGTTTAATCGATTCGGCTTCCTCGTGACAAGCCGTATACCAACCGCAAAGAGTACACTTTTGCCGAGAAATGAAAACCTCCGGTTTCTGCCGATTTTCTAACATCTCAATGCACTCATCCAAAATCTGGAACATTTGAGGCATTCGCTGGTAGAGATTCACCGCCCAAAGCCCTTTTGTCCGCAGCATCAGCCACGCAGTTTCGGGCATTGTTCCCTGCATGGAAGCTAAGACTTTCGCATGAAAAGCAGCAATAATTTGATAGTCTAGTTTTGGTTTTTTACTTAACCACATATCGGCTGTCGCATAACTCCAATTACCAAAATTGGAATCTCCAGGCTGTTTGATTAATAAGTGCGGGCGACTGACGAGAGTGATTTCGGAAGAGTGCAGGATTGAGGAGGAAAGATGCACTGAAGTTTCGGGAATCTCGCCAATGTCTGGCAAATATTGACCGTCAATCCCTGATATAGAAGCTGTTTCACCATTGGTTTTACCTAATTCATCTTGGCAAAGGACTCCTCGATAAATGCGATCGACTCCTTGCTGCATTAAACTCAAAGTAGCCGCCGCACCAGCCGCCCAATCCCCTCTAGGATAATATGGTTGTTCGTAGGTTTCGGATTCTAAAGTTTGCTGCTGGTATGTCGAGCTATCTCGCATCAATTTTAGCAAAAAGTCACTTGGTGGATCTTGTTGTTTCCAATCTCCCAATATATCTAAAAATGCTCGGAGATTACATCGTTGATAGGAAAGTAGTAGTTTGTCAGTTATTAACATTTAGTGTTTACAGAAGGTTCGTCAACGGATTGTGTCACGGATGTCACGGATGTAAAAGATAGAAGGTTTGGCAATCGATTGATTATATAACGGATGTAACAGATGTCATGGATGTAAAAGATAGAAGTAAGAAGGCTTTTTGAGAGAAGTTTTTGACATTAATATTTATTCAATCTGTCATGCCGCACACACAGTCCATATATAGTATTTTGTAGAGGCAATCCCCGTAGTTGCGTATTCCTAGGGTTATTGTGTAAGTTCTATCAATATTAACGTTATCAATTAATTGCCCAGAAAAAATGACAAAGGACAAACACCGGCAACAATTTCCAGCTTTGGCCAATAAAGCTTATTTTAACTACGGCGGACAAGGGCCGTTGCCTGAGACTGCTTTAGAGGCGATTTATGAGGCCTATAAGCGGGTGCAGCTTGGGGGGCCGTTTTCGGGGGAAATCGGTGCTTGGGTGGCTCAGGAGGCGATGCTGACGCGACGTGCGATCGCAAACGAGTTAGCTGTCCCTCCCGAAACGATCGCCCTGACTGAAGATGTCACCGTCGGCTGCAATATTGCTCTGTGGGGCATTGATTGGCATCCTGGCGACCATTTATTGCTTTCTGACGGAGAACACCCTGGCATTGTAGCTAGTGTAATGGAATTGCAGCGCCGTTTCAACCTTGAGGTTTCGATTTGTCCGCTAGTGGCTACTTTGAATCAGGGCGATGCGGTGGCGGTAATTGCTAATTATTTGCAGCCGAATACTCGTTTGTTGGTAATCAGTCACATCTTGTGGAATACTGGCCAAGTTTTGCCTCTGACTGAGATTGTGAAAGTGTGCCATGAAGGCTATGAACCCCCCCTAACCCCCCCTTGCCAAGGGGGGGGACAAGAGGAATTTGCACTAATTTCATCGGGGGGACAAGAGGAATTGCTGGCTACAAAGAAGAAAGTCAGAGTATTAGTTGATGCGGCTCAATCTGTGGGAGTTTTGCCTTTGAATTTGATTGAGTCGGGAGTTGATTTTTATGCTTTCACGGGTCATAAATGGTGGTGTGGCCCGGAAGGTTTGGGTGGACTTTATGTGAGTGCAGAAGCTTTGGCAGATTTGCAGCCGGTGTTTATCGGTTGGCGGGGAATTGTGACGGATGCTAATGCTAAACCGATTGGCTTAAAACCGGGAGCTCAACGTTACGAAATTGCGACTTCGGCTTATCCTTTGTATGCGGGTTTGCGAAGTGCGATCGCCCTGCAACATGAATGGGGTACAATCGAGGAAAGGTATGCAGAAATCTGCCGTTTGAGCAAGTATCTCTGGGAACGTTTGTCGGAAATTAGCCATGTAGAATGTTTGCGGACTTCGGCACCGGAAGCGGGTTTGGTTTCGTTTCGATTGACTAACGGGATGCCGCATAAAAAGCTTGTCGATTTGTTGGAGAAGCAGGGAATTATGGTGCGGACAATTCTGAATCCTGATTGCGTGCGGGCTTGCGTTCACTATTTCACCACTGAGGCAGAGATTGATAAGTTGGTTGGGGAAATAGCCATTCAATTAGTATAGTCGAAGTGGGTTTATCTATAGTCCTGGACGCACGGGTAATCAGAAACCGGGTTTTTGCGAGAATACTCGGTTACAGTCGCAGAAACTGTGAAAAACCCGGTTTCTTTGGTCGGACTGCGTAAGTCCTGTCCTATTATTTTAAGCTAAAATTAATTACCCGTTGTTTTTTCGTTGGGTTTACGTTAGGATATAGTAAGGAGGTTAAACTATGCAGATTAAAAATAAAAAATTTAGGTTGCGAAGCGGTGCAAACTGGACATCCTTTGAGAAGTTTCGTTTGCAGGGCGCAGAAGCACTTAGTTCGATCGCCAATGGTGTCATTGCTACCCTCCAAACCAAAACAGGACAGTACCGGATTATTGAGGAAAATGACTTTCAAGCAATGTATGGACTAGCCCGTGATGTCGATCGCATGAGAGGAGGATTGCGTATCGTCATCTTGGCTGTGCGCGCAGCACAAAAACACCCCGATCCAGAGAATCTGAATCTACTTGCTGAAGCAGTTGCTATGCTGGGAGATTTGCCTGAGCTTCCTACCCGCAATAGCTTCGAGCGATTAGTTCCAGAGAATTTCGGCTTGGATGAGGATGATGAAGTGATGCTCGATCAAAAATGAAATTGATCGTCCTTTGCAATCTGAGAATGCGATCGATTTTGATGGAAGATTTTAGAGGGTGTGAGGGAAAGTGAGCGATTTTTCCGATGAGGAGATTTATCGAGAGATTGGTGCGATCGTCAGCCAGTACGATATCCTTAAATGTGACCTGTGTGCCCAAGCCGTGTTAAAATGGCTAGCAGAAAATGGAATTGCGGGTAAGTTACTCAAGCTCAAAACTAAGTATAGAGAAGAATTTATCTTAAGTACACGCTTAGAAATATCGGAAGGTACAAATGAGTCTATTACAACGAATGGAACTCACTACGGAGTTGAACTACGCGGGCTAGTTTTTGATAATTTGTCAACTGAGGGACTGTCTAGAGAAGATTGGGTGAATGATTTTTCCTGTCGCAGAGGAGAGTTTATAGTTGAAGAATTAGACAGTTTATAAAAGTGTTTATTGAAAAAAAAAGGAGACTATTGAGATGAGCGGACTTTTTGAGATGTTGAATAAAATTCATAAAAAACCAGGAATGTATATCGGACGGGCTTCTGCAAGCGATCTTTTTATGTTTATAGTCGGTTATAGAACGGCTAGAGAAGAGTTGGGATTTGAACCCACAGAAAAGGAAATGCAATTTTATGGCGATTTTCAACCCTGGTTGCAAAAGCGATATGAAGTATCAACATCAGGTTCATGGGCAAGAATAATCGAGTTTTATACTAACAATGAAGAACGAGCATTTTATCGTTTTTATGAGTTGCTTGATGAGTTTTTGCAGCGAGATAACCATTCAGAAGTAGCGCAAGTTAAGGAAAAAGTCGGTAATGTCAAAACTGCATAGTCAATTGTCAAATTTTGGCGCTCAATGCCGGATCGAAGAAACCTGGTTTTTTTCCCAAGTTTCGCACTGTCACCATAATTCGAGCGTGTCACCAAACTTCATTACCCACAGCAACTCCACTATCAATCTCATTATGAATGTTTTCAGGTGCGATCGGCTCAACCAACTCCTCAAGCGAATATCGCCGACGAGCGATCGGCTTCGATAATTTGCTCGGCGGCAATAGATGCGTCTATTTCCTGAGAGTGAGCTGCATAAAAAGCGAAAACTTCGTTAACTTGAGCTTCATTGTAGGGAGCGATTTTACTCTCGTTTGAGGCTCGTCACTTAGCGGTTTACCCCAAATTATTGAGCGGCTACAAAATGTAGGGCTATTACTATTGGCAATGCCAATCGGAAGATCGTATGCTAGACTGGATACAAACTACTACCAAACTGTAAATTATGGAACCTGTATCATTGACAGCTACAGCGCTTGCAACCTTGGTCATAACGAAAGCTGCTGAAAAGACAGGTGAAAAGATTGGGGAGAAGGCACTTGAGCAGGGTGGCAAGTTAGTGCGACTACTCAAGGAGCGCTTTCCAGCCACAGCAACTTCCATAGAACTAGCCGAACAACAGCCCTTAGATGGTGGGCAAGTAGTTCTTATTCAACAACAAGTAGAAGACGCGGCAAACGCAGATCCAGAAATTGCTCAAGCAGTTCAAGCCGTAGCAGGCGCTGTTCAGTCTCAAGCGACTAGCATCTATAATTTTGCAAAATTAGCAGAAAAAATTGGGATGGTTGTACAAGGAGGCACTGTTAATAATCCTTCCTTCAATTTCTGACTGACGTTTCCAGAACCGCTCGCAGAAATATCGAAAGAAGAGATAGTAAACTATGCGGCTAATGCTATCAAATGGTCTACCAACTATTACGAGAGTATGTGGGGTGGGAAGTATATCTCACTGCAAGGTTTGGTAGATCCAGTCACTTCTTTAGATCCTAAAATTACAAATAAGCTCAGTAACGATTCCTCAGTCTCTGTATCCATTGAAAAGCCAGTTTTTGATTTCATTAATGAATACCAAAAACTTTTAATACTTGGTGAAGCTGGATCTGGAAAGACCACTGTACTTTTGGAGCTTCTACGTCGGGAGTGTGGTTTGATTTTGGACTATCAGGCATTTTCATCAATTCCTGTATATGTTCCTTTGTCTTTGTTGAGTCAAAAAAATGATATCTTAGAACTTCTGGATGCAAGTCTTTCACAAAATGGTTTGTCTGTACCAAATAGTATCCTCTGTAAAATGCTGTCAAATGGACATTTCACTGTACTTTTGGATGGCATAAACGAAATTCCTTTGTTTCTACGAGAATCTGGTGTTGAGCGTAATATTTTAACGTTTATCCATAAATACCCAAAAAATAAATATTATCTTACGAGCAGAATTCATGATTTCCGAACAAAAATAAAAAAAGAAATTAGTTCAATTACTATACAATGTCTGACGGCAAAAAAACAAATAGTTTTTGTTCAAAATTATCTAGATAAAAAAGATACTAATAGATTTTTTGAAATAACAGGATTTAATTTAAAATCAGATTTTCAAAGCACAAATTCACCTATTAATATACTGCGAAATCCTTTACTTCTTTGGATGACAATTCAAATATTTAAGCAAACAAAAGAAAGAACCTATCTATCAAAAGGAGGTATATTTAAGAAATTTGTCGATCATGTTTTCCAAGACAGAGAGGATTGTAGACCTAACAAATACTGCATACAACTCAAAATCCAGCTTTTGGCAAGTCTTGCATTTGAAATGCTCAAGGATGGGTATATAGTGACTGCAACTTACGATTTTGTAATGTTTATATTTGCTACCTATGCAAAATCGCATAATCAGAATACAGAAAATATAAAATATTCATCACAAGAAATATTGGAAGAAATCCTTTTACATGGATTTTTACGTCAAGTAACCAGTCAAAAAATTGAGTGGAATCATCAAGCATTTCAAGAATATTTTGCAGCCGTTAAACTCACGCAAATTTTTGACTCAGGAGGTAATATATCACCCCAAATTAGTAATAACGAATGGAAAGAAGTTATTATCATAGCAGCAGATATTGTTAAAGAACCAGAAAAATTCATCAAAAATATAATGTATGGTTGGCTTGGTATCACTGGAATATTTACTATGCCAGGTCAACGAGACGTATTAGCTCGTGCAGCAATGTTAGCCAGTGAAGAACGCTATTCTAAAGAATTTAGACAACAAGTAATAGAAAATAACCATCGGCTGAATAAAAACTTGCAACAACGATTTGTTGATTTATGTGAAACAGATTTATTCATAGGTAATCGGCTAATAATTCTGATTGGTAAATATCTAATTCAGCTAGATAAATTTGAAAACATAAAAGCTTTTGGCATCTGGTTAGTAGGAATATCGAAGAATACAGAAATGGCTTCAGAACTTCTGATACATTTACAGGATAGACGATGCAATATCCGATGGATCACAGCAAAGTCCTTAAAACTTTTGAAGAGTTGCGAAGCAGTTGATGCTCTAATTCATTGCTTGAGAGATACGGATGGGGATGTGAGATGGATTTGCATGCGTGCATTAGCAGATATTGGAGACAAGAGGGCAGTTATGCCTTTGGTTGCATTTCTTGATCATGAACATCCTGTAACAAGAGCTGCTGCGGTTTGGGCACTAAGTGATATAGGAGCATCTGAAGCACTAAGCGCTCTTGAAGAAGCCAAGCAAAAACCAGCTAATGCAGTGATGCTTTGGTGGGGACAAGCATTGGACGAAGCTATTGAAAGTGCAATAGTACATATAAAAACAAAGAATACCATCAATAGTTTTTCGTATTATTTATTGTTTAGCCTCTCCTATTTAGGTTGATACACTTCGATTTTATAGCTAGTGTGAACACTCTAAGGATTTTTTTAAAAGATATATCTACAGTTTAGCGACTAAGCATATGTCTGGCAAGCATAGAAAATCTGATAAAAAAGCCGATCGCCCTTTCCCTAAAAACACCAAAGTGGGTAAATTAATCTCGATTTACCCACTCCCACAAAAAAAGAAACCGGGTTTTTACCGAATCTGTCGTCTTCAACGCAGTATTATCGCAAAAAACCCGGTTTCTAAGATCCTAATTAATGATTGTGCCCGTGGCCACCATGATTATGCCCATGATCGCCGTGAGAATGCCCATGATCCCCATGATTATGCCCATGATCCCCATGAGAATGCACGTGATCCCGAACCACCAAATTCGGATTAACCGCGATCGCACTTTCACTCAACAACGCTTCAATTTGAGGATTTGCCCACTCTGCCGCCATTTTCAGGAACTCAGGATGGTCGTTAACACAAGGCAATTTGCGGTAAGTAACTCCTTGACGTTGCTTCTGTAAACCCTCAATAATGTGGTCTACATCTAACAAAGTTTCGTGGTTTTCTGTCGCAAATCCGATCGGCATAAACACGATCGCAGTTGCACCCAAATCAATCAAATTCTTCGCAGCCAACGTCGCATCCGGCTGAGTCCATTCAATCAGCGGCGTGTCATGATTCAGCCAGCCCACCGAAATCAAAGGATAACGATACATCAAACGTTCCCGCACGCGATCGTACAAAGCTTGACTTTCCACAATCCCCGAAGTGAAGCCCTTCGCCTTGTGCGGACAACCGTGATTCATCAGCACAATCCCAATCTGAGAAGGCAAATGTGCTACAGCTAAATCGTTTTTAATTTCCTCTTCAACCAAATCCGCCATTAGCTGGATGTAAGCTGGTTCATCGTAAAAAGAAGGAATATAACGCTGTCCTGTTACCCAATGTTCTTTACCATCAAAGGTTTGTGCTAAAGCATTGTTTACCTGTTCCACAGCAATCCCGCTAGTGAAAACAGAATCAACAACCAACAGCGGATAAATCAGAATTTTGTCAAATCCTTCTGCTTTAATTTGCGGGATTACTTGTTCCGGCAAAAACGGCGCGCAAAAGTTAAAAGCTTTGAACACTTTTACTTTATCGCCCCATTTCTCCTGCAAATTCTGTTCAATCCCCGCCCGTTGTTGTTCAAAAATTGCATTGTGGGGCGACACGAATTTACCGTGTTGGTGACTCCACTCGTGCAAGTCAAAAATTGCCAAAATCTTCGCCAGTGGCGGATAAATCCAATTTGGTACTGGCGCAAACTTTGCCGTCAGTAAGTTTAAAGCTTGTTCGTTGTAATTCGCAAAATCGTCGTAGCTTTCGACTTCGCCGTAACCCATCAGCAAGACGGCTACGCGATCGCTGTTTGCCGGTGCGGCAGATGTTTTGAATTCAATTTTTTCTGGAGAAGCAACCACTTTGTATTCCTCAATTTTATTTATTCTAAGAGATCCAGACAGGATGAAGAGTGGATCTGAGATTTTTGATTGTTGGCGATCGCACGAGTTGCGCGCGCTGGGCTGATTCCCGGTTTCTGCACCGATAATTCCGGGCTAAACCTCTGATTTATCCTAGAAACCGGGTTGATGAGTGTCAGTCGTGAATCGGTTTTTTGGTTCCGACCCGAAACTCGTAGGGTGACTAGAACTAGAATCAGACTTTATTCAGCCTGACAGGGAATGGGGTTAGGGGGGATAAGTTTTATGTTTTCTTAAGACTCTTTCGCCTTGCCTCGGATTCCGCAGGTTTGCAGCGTTCCCAGCGTTTATTTTGGGGGGATATTCTTCAAACTTTGCGCTATCATGAGTTTAATATCCTATCCCCCCGTATGGCATATAATTAGTTATGGTGTACAATAAAGTAAAGTTATGTTAAGCTCTTGATTAATTTTATTGAAGCACAATGAGACTGGTAATTTGCCCCGGAATCCACGACCCAAAACTCACTGATTGTTTCCTAGAGGGACTTTCGGAAGTTTGGGGAAACGTAGAACCTCGGCAAAATATCCAAAGATCTTACTCTGTTAAGATTTTCCCAGCTCATAAACAGCCACCTTTTTCAGCCCTTGACATATTCCACTTTTTGTGCAGTCAAGAGTTGACAGGAGAAAGTCTAGTATTCGTTAGTTTTTCGGCTGGAGTAGCCGGGGCGATCGGGGCTGCGTGGATGTGGCAACAAATCGGCGGGAAAGTCGCTGCATTCATTGCTTTGGACGGTTGGGGAGTACCCCTGGGGGGCAATTTCCCGATTCACCGGATCAGCCACGATAGCTTTACACACTGGAGTTCAGCTATTCTCGGTGGCGGTGAAGACAGTTTTTATGCCGATCGCCCCGTTGAACATTTAGATTTGTGGCGATCGCCCCAAACCGCGCAAGGTTGGCAAATCAGTCAAACAGCCGATCGCATCGAGACGACGAAACCAGCCACCGCAGCAACATTTTTAGTTCACTTATTGAAACAGTACGGAGTCCAATCAGTTGTTTAACTTTAATTTATTATCATCGGCGATCGCATCTACTGCTACTTTTACCGGCATAGAAAATCCTGTATCTTCTTCAGATAGAAGCAAGAGCATTCAGCAGTGGTTGGTATTTGGCGCATCAGCATTTTTAGTCTCAATTCCAGTCTTTGTGCAAGCACCATTAGTGCGTTTGTATCCCACCATCAGTTTGCTATCAACTATCCCCTGGTTCGTACTTAGTTTAATCTTAATTTTCCGCCCAAAAACTCAACTTTGGGGAGACTTATTATTGGGATTTGCCGGATGTTGGCTGGCTGGTTCGATTTATTGGGGCTGGTTTAGATGGGAACCAATTTTGCACTTACCGATAGAAGCAATTGGTTTGCCATTTGCGATTTGGTGTTTGGGTAAATCTTGGGGGAAAGTTGGAGCATATTTTTATTTAGGTTCGTTACTGGGAACCGCTATTACCGACATATATTTTTACTTGACAGGTTTGATGCCTTACTGGAGACAAGTGATGCACGCGGAACCGGAATTGGCTATGCCGATTTTCCAAAGTGCGATCGGGCAAATTGACACTCCTTGGGGTATTGGTTGTGCGATCGTTTTAATTGCTGTACTTTTGACTGTGGGTTTGATCAGTTTGCGCGATCGTCAATTACACTGGCGCGCCTTCAGCGGAGCAGTTTTTAGCACGCTGTTAGTAGATGGTTTATTCTGGTTGGCCGCTTCGGCAGCTTAAGCTTTATGGTTGGTTTCTATGTGTATGATTTTTGACCGCAGATGTGGGCGGATTGACGCAGATTAACGCAGATTTTTGGATAAATGTAGTTTTGAGATTCCTGACTTCTTTAAGAAGTCGGGAATTTGGGTATTTAGTGAACAATTATGAGTTAGAATCTAAAATCTAAAATCTAAAATCAATATCATGTCTTTCATTTCAGTTCGCGGTGTAGAACATTATTACGAGTGGATAACAGCAGACAATAGCGCCCAACCCAGCGGCAAACCAGTTATGGTATTTCTCCACGGCTGGGCTGGCTCAGCCCGCTACTGGGAAAGCACTGCACAGGCGATCGCCAATGACTTTGATTGTTTGCTGTACGATATGAGAGGTTTTGGTCGATCGCCCTTACCGCCATCACCTCCTGAGTCCAGTTACGAGCTCGAAACCTACGCCCGCGACTTAGCCGAATTATTAGAAGCTCTGAATTTAAGCCGCGTCTTTCTCAACGCTCACTCTACAGGAGCATCTATTGCTACTTTATTTCTCAACCTTTACCCCGAAAAAGTAGAAAAAGCCATTCTCACTTGCAGCGGCATTTTTGAATACGATGAGAAAGCCTTCACAACTTTTCATAAATTCGGCGGCTATGTAGTCAAATTTCGCCCGTCTTGGCTGGCTGCTATTCCGTTTGCCGATCGCATCTTTATGGCTCGGTTTTTGCGCCAATCTCTCCCCACAGCCGTCAGTTTAGCATTTCTCAAGGATTTCTTAATGGCAGACGAGGAAGCTGCGATCGGTACAATGGTGACAGCAGTTAGCAAAAGAGCAGCCGAGGAAATGCCCCAGGAATTTGCACGGTTGAGTGTGCCCACACTGCTGGTAGCTGGAGAATTCGATCAAATTATCCCCGCCGCCATGGGAGAACAAGCAGCCTCCCTCAGCAAAAAAGTAGAATTTGTTATAATTCCCAATACAGCTCACTTTCCAATGCTGGAGGATGCCGCAACATATTTGCAGCTAATCCGAGACTTTTTGCCAGCAGCAGCTTAGCTGAGTTATAGTTCATCCAATGTACGATCGGACAAACAAGCTTTTATAGCCGTTTTTGCTCCGATCTTAATTTTTAATTCCTAATTTCTTAAAGCGAAAGGTGGTAATATGAACGACCTCGATCAATACTATAGAGTGCTGGGACTATTACCGGGAGCTTCCCGAGAAGAAATTACTCAAGCTTACAAGGATTTAGCGTTCATTTGGCACCCCGATCGCATCCCTAAAGATAATCCTAGACTACTCCAGAAAGCTGAAGAAAAGATTAAGGAAATTAATCAAGCTCGGGAACAATTGCGATCGATTCAGCCAAGAGGTCAAAATCAGAACACTCAGCATAAAAATACTCAGCACAAACACACCCAGCAGCAAAACACCCAGCAACAAAACACCCAGTACAGAAATACTCAGTATCAAAACACCCAGCAACAAAACACCCAGTACAGAAATACTCAGTATCAAAACACCCAACAACAAAACACCCAACAACAAAATACCCAGCCACAAAACACTCAGTACAGAAACACCCAGCCACCACCAGCAACGCCAAAAGAGCCACGCTACTCTTCCGAACCCTATTCAGGAAAACCTGCTGGTAATTATGCGGGAAATTATGGTGGAAACTATGCTCCAAATCCGACGGGGCCTTATTCCGATGCCTCCCGCTACCAATCGCCACAGCCGCAGCCATCTCAATCTTACCGACAAGCTGCGCCGCAAGCTCCCGATTTGAGCGGTTCCAACTTCAAAGGAGCTTCCTTAAAAGAAAAGGATTTTTCAGGGAGAAACTTGAGCAATGCAAACCTGAGTGAAGCCGACTTAAGCGATACTTTTCTCCACAACATCAACCTCACAGGTGCGAATTTACAAAAAGCTAACTTGTTTAGGGCTAACCTGTTAGGAGCTTGTTTGATTAATGCCAACCTGAGAGAAACCAATTTAATCGGAGCGGATTTGAGCGGTGCAGACTTGAGCGGTGCGGATTTGACGGGTGCTAAAATCGGTTATGGCGATCGCGTCATGGTAAAACTCACAGGAGCTAGATTAACAGGTACAATCTTGCCCGACGGTACCGTACACAGTTAAAGGATTGAGTTTTTCCTCAATTCTGAAGCCAAAAATCTAGTTTCGGCAAATTGTTACTCCCAACTTAGATAGTGTCACCTAAAACAACCCCCATAAAATCGGTTCGTAGTGAGGACTTTAGTCCTCTTCAAATTGAGAGGACTAAAGTCCTCACTACGAACCTATAGCGGTTAAGTTATGTCAAATTATAAGCTGTTCCACATTTAACTTGCACACTTTAGTATTACCTTTATGTTTGAATCTTATCCCGATTTCTTCATCTGCTGCTTGCTCGCAGACAGGTAATACCAACCGATAAAACTCATTAAAGGAAATGGGTTCAAAACTTGAAAGAACAGCATTTCATTGTTTCGATCCAAAAATTTCATAGCTGATGCCAAAAATCCTCTTCGGGACTTACCAGAAAGAATTGGTTGAAAGCCCGCCCGCCTTCGAGAGAGAAATTAAAATCAGACTATTCATTACTCCAATCCTCGGACTTATAGGTAGAGGTCGCTCTCAAACTGTCAACTGTCAACTGTCAACTGTCAACTGTTGAAGCCCTCCGATGGAACAAACCGCGTTTTTTCACACAAATATTCGCTGGGAGTCTTTAATATCGGTAACAAACCCGGTTTCTGGGTTCCCATGCGTAAGTCCTACTTTTTTTGTGATAAAACGTTAGGAATTCGTGGTTGGTGGTAATTCGGTTGTCTCAGATTGAAACAAAAGTTTGCCCTCGCAGGGAACTAAAGTCTGGTAGAAAAACTTTTTACAACGATTGTGTTCATCGGCAATTACTACTCGCGCCTCGTGCCCGGTGCGAAATACCTCAGCGCGATCGCATTCTTCATAGGCAGCAATAATTACAAAATCTCCAGGATCGCACAAATGAGATGCTGCACCGTTGAGACAAATGATACCACTTCCCGGCTCTCCTGGCAACACATAGGTTGACAAGCGGTTCCCATTGCTAACATTCCAAATTTCCACCTCCTGTAAAGGCAGAATTCCCACCTTATCGATCAATTCATTGTCAATGGTGACGCTGCCTACATAATTAACATTTGCATCGGTTACGCGCACTCCATGTAGCTTAGCGTGCATCAGTCTAATTCTAGCCATTGTTTTTTTCCTGTACTGTATATGTCAGTCGATTTTGTATTTTATATTTTAGATTTACTTGCAGCATTAAATCTGGGAGCTTGAACTTGAGTCTCGAATCTAAAATTGAAGAATTTCTACTGTCATATAACCAATAGCAAACAATTCTCTCTAAGAGTAGCTTACTCCATCCTTTCCTTCACAGCACTACCTGGAATACTTCCATGTCATTGTCAAATTCTTGGATTTTCAGACGCTTGAGGGAAGTACCTGCTGGGAATTCTCTCTCAATTGTAACTGTTTTGATTGGGGTTAGTTGTTGCCACGCTGAATTAATAATATCTATAGCCCAATACGGTTAACTTAAGAGATGATATCGTTTCCGGTTGCATCGGAATTATTAACGGAAATTAGGAGACGGCAGTGCCGTGTCCCTACGATTAATCACGGTAGGGACACGGCACTGCCGTCTCCTCTATATCATAAGGAGTGCAACCGGAAATGATATGACAAGAGGGAAAACTCATGAAAAATAGATACTGGGTTGGCGCGTGCCTGCCCGTTGGCGAAGCTGCCCTGAAAGGGCTAGGGCTTATGCTTCGTTCCTCTCTTCGGACCATCTTAAGTGAACCGTATTGATCTATAGCCGGCAGCGAATTTTCCATTCCCAAAATCTCCCCCAAGAGATGTACTGCAAGTTGGATCTGACTTTTCACCTTTTTAGGCTTTTGGGGGAGGCTTTTCTCACAATTATTATGTCAAAACTTGGGAAATTGATTGGGTTTGCAAACTAATAATTTTACATACTTAACCATCTTGATTTTTTTTGATTGAACGCTTCCGTGATTGATTATTTCCGGCGACGCAACTTTCGTCCAGCAGCCAGCATAGCACCTCCCGCCATCAAACCTCCGACCGTCATCGGTTCTGGAACTGGCTCAGCTTCTACCGTCTCCACAGAACTGTCTTTAATCAATACAGCCACCGATTTGGGAATTGTATCAGCTTTGATCGTTCCCACAGAACCGCCTTTAATAAATACAGCCGAATCAAAATTACCGTCGCCCACATCTTTCATGCGGATGCTGAGAACATTTGTCTGATTTTGCTTGAGCAAACCCTCAAACCCTAAAACTTTAGTAAAACCGTCTAGCTTAATGATGTTAGCAGCAATACCCATCAAACTTGGGTTGTTAATATAGTCTGAGTGATCTGTAGAGCGATTATTTGGATCGGGAACGAGATTATTAATTGTAACTGTTTTGCCGTCGCTCAATTTTGCTAAGTTACGACCATTCAGCAACAGTTCAAAATCGTCATTATATTCAGAACCGCCGAACTCAGGAAACTCCTCTGAACCAAATACATACTCAAAAAACAATTTTTCAGCAGTGTCGTCAGCAAAAAATCTGAGGTCTAGCTGAGTTAAATCCCCAGATTCGCCCTTTACTCCAAAGTCCGTGTTTAGATCGCTGCCGTTGGTCATTAGGTTATCTTTCCGATTCTGGCCCGGTATATCGGTGACTTTGCCAGTGCTGAGAACAACGCCTGACTGCAAACCAAAAGGGTCATTAATAAAAGTACCAAAGGCAGCCTGATTTCCGGTAATTAAAACAGAGAAATCACTCAATCCTGCTATGTTATTTCCTAACAAATTATTTTTCAAAATCTCAGTGTTATTAGTTGCCCCTACCGAAAATGCCATTACTGGTGATGCCAAAAAGCTCAGAGCAGCAGTCAAGGTAGCTGTTAAGGCAGCAATTTTGTGATAACTTATCATATATTTTTGTTTAAAAGACTAAGATTGTTTAATGTCTAAATTCATTTTTACATTAGATAAGCATCAATGTCTAGTGCCTTTACAATGACTTTACATCTACGTAATTTTACGGCTTGGATGGTTAATATTTTGGGTATTTCTTAGCAATTATTCAATCAATAAACTTCAGGATAAAATACTAATACCAAAATATACGTACACAGACTAATAATTTGAGGAAGTAGGCACAGGATACCCAAGAAACCTGGTTTTTATGAGGTTTACGATCGCCCTTGACAAAAGATTTTGCTAAAATAAAAAACCGGGGTTTTTGGGTAAATCCGCAATTGATATCGAGTGGGGTCGATCGACTCCACCTGATATCAAAACAAATGACTGATGACAAATGACTGATGAGAAAGTTCGCGAGCGGGGACAGCACTAATCACCGATCGCTAAAACCCCCTTGCTTCTCCTTCCCCGCGCGGATCGGCAGCCCCTTCCAACCAACCGTCATCAGTCAGGACGATCGCATTTGCATTTCCCCAGCCGTCACGTTCGACAATCTGGTGTCCCCGCCTGCGTAACTCCTCAAGCGTCCCAGCCTCAAAACCTCCGCGTTCCACCATCAGGCGATCCGGCTGCCACTGATGGTGCACCCGGGGAGCAGACACAGCCTCGCCCACATTCATGTCGTAAACCAACAGGTTGAGGACAATTTGCAAAACCGTGGTAATAATCGTGCTGCCTCCAGGAGCCCCCGCAGCAAGGCGAAATTTGCCATTTTCCGTCACGATAACCGGTGTCATGCTGGATAAAGGAGTTTTAAGAGGGGCGATCGCATTTGCCTCACCGCCCACCAAACCAAACAAATTCGGCACTCCCGGCGCAGCAGCAAAATCATCCATCTCATTGTTGAGCAAAATTCCCGTACCCGCCGCCACAACCCCAGCCCCAAAACCTCCATTCACCGTAAACGTCAAACTAACAACATTGCGCTCTTTGTCAACTACCGTCAGGTGCGTAGTTTCCGGCGACTCGTACACAAAGCGGCTCAAAGTTTGAGCATCAACAGCTTTTACTTCGCTCGAAGGTTTGGCTTTGGAAATTTCGATTTGCGATCGGCGAAATTTCCCATAATTTCTGTTAGTCAGAGCTTTGACAGGTACGCTGACAAAATCTGGATCGCCCAAATATTCGGCCCTGTCAGCATAGGCAATCCTCATCGATTCCGCCAGCAAATGTAGCGCATCCGGGCTTTTCCTTCCCAAACTCTTGAGATCGGTATCGCCTAGAATATTGAGGATTTGCAACAAATGAACGCCACCGGAAGAGGGAGGCGACATCGCGCAAATTTCGTAAGTGCGAAACTTGCCACAAACCGGATTGCGCCAAATCGGCGTATAGTTTTTCAGGTCTTCGAGAGTGATAATGCCACCATTTTTAGCCATGTCGGTGGCGATCGCCCGCGCAATATCTCCGCGATAAAAACTTTGGGGATTTTGTGCAATTTGTCGCAATGTCCGCGCCAAATCTCGCTGCACCAAAACCTCCCCCGGTTGGTATAAAACATCACCACGAGTGAAAATATCCCGTGCCGCCCGATTCTTGTTAATCGCATCCTTTCGTTGCAGAGTAGCCTTTGTGAAGCGGGAACTTACTGGAAAACCCTTTTGGGCAAGGGCGATCGCCGGAGCCACCACCTGCGCCCAAGGTAACTTACCATACTCGCGGTGCACCGTATAAAGTCCAGCCACAGTACCCGGAATGCCCGCCGCCAAATGCCCGTCCAGACTTGCCCGCTTGCGTACCTTACCTTGCTTGTCCAGGTACATATCGCGCGTTGCTCGTTTGGGCGATCGTTCCCGGAAATCCAGCGCTTGCACAGTCCCCGTTTCGGCCCGTCGCAGCAGCAAAAAACCTCCGCCGCCGATACCCGCCGAAAAAGGCTCCACCACCGAAATCGCCAAAGCCGTAGCAGCCGCCGCATCCACCGCATTGCCTCCCTGTTGCAGCACGCTCAGCCCCGCGGCGCTCGCCAGGGGGTGAGCCGAAACTGCCATGACCTGTTTGCTGCGCTGCTGCTGCAAGTTTGGCTGTAGCTGCTGGTGGCACCCACCTAACAGTATTACCGTGATGAAACAAGTATAAATACGCACTTTATTGCTTAACTTTGAAAACATTTCTCCCCGCTTTGTCAGTAGATATTACCGTGATGAAACAAGTATAGATACGCACTTTATTGCTTAACTTTGAAAACATTTCCCCCCGCTCTCTTAGGAGATATTACAGTGACAATTAAATGACATCATCCTAAAGACATAGATTTAATTTCACTTCAGCGAAGAATCATTAACAGCCACAAGTTTACTCAAACTCAAATATGTTCAGTAGGGTAATTGTTAAATACACTACATGGTAATTTAAATGATCAGAAATATTAAGCATTATCAAAAAAACTTATAGCCAAAAGTGTTGCAGCCGAGTGGGAAGAGTGCTACTATGGCTACATTAATTATTAATTTTTTATTAACAAATATTCTGAGCAAAATTTTGGGTTATTTTAAGGCTCAAAGTCCTATCTACTTCAACAGTTGACAGTTGACAGTTGACCGCTTGACAGTTGACAGTTTGAGAGCGACCTCTACCCTTAAGTCAGAGGATTGGAGTAATGAATAGTCTGATTTTAATTTCTCCCGATCGGGGTTACGGCTTTCAACCAATTCTTTCTGGTAATAGGCTGGATCTTTTTTAAAAGTCAGGCCGTAGACCCAACTTTAAAAAAAAGCGCAATCCTTGAACTTAAAAAAACAAAAAGTTTTAGTGAGCAGTTTACCAAACTGTCCGGAGTGTTAGTTAATCGGAATCTATTGAAGCAAACAATCATCTCAAATAAACATCTCCATCAAGCTTTATGAACGCAAACAACATCGGCGCATTCATCCCCGGATTTAATCTCAAAAACATCAAGAATAGAGATATGGGAGGTGCAATCGATAACAAGTTAAACACAGGAAAACTCAAAACTGCGTCGCCCACTATTCTCGCACCCAGGATTGTCAGAAAAGCAGCATCACTTGCCATTAGCACAAATTTTTCCCGCGAAAAAGTTAGCATCATCATGCCGGCATTCAACGCCAAAGACACTATAGGCGAAGCGATCGCCTCCGCACTCCAGGGGACTCACCGGAATATAGAAATCCTAGTGATTGATGACGGTTCCACCGACGGCACCGACAAAATAGTTACTGACATGGCGGGGCAAGATCCGCGAATTAAGTATTACAAAAATCCGAAAAACCTAGGAGCTTACAAATCTAGAAATTTAATGCTCGAAGCAGCAACCGGAAAATTTATCGCATTTTTAGACAGTGACGACACCTGGGAACCAAACAAACTAGAAGAATGTTTGAATCTCCTCAAAAAACACCCAGAAGTTAAATCAGTCGGTCACGCCCTCCGCTATCTCAACAAGGAAGGCGAGAAAGTCAGCTACATTCCCACGTATCCCACAAATCGGGAAGAATTGCAGGATGTTCAAGAAAACGGCGCGCTTCCTTGGGTTTTTCCTACAGCTTTAGTAGTAGAACGAGAAGCTATCCTAGAAATCGGAGGATTTTTAGACGACTGGAAAGTAGGTGCAGATACCGAACTGATGGCCAGACTAGCTCAAAAGCACGGGATGCTAAGCACAAAGATGCCCTTAGGAAACTACCGAGTTTTGGGCAATTCGTTAACCGATAAATATTGGTTTAACAAGCGTCTAGCGATAGACTGCGTTAAAGAAAACCAGCAACGCAGAATTCGCGGTCAATCAGAGTTAACCTTGAGCCAATACCAAGAAATCTTTTTCCAAAATCTGTCGCCGTTAAAAAAACTCAATAAGTTAAGAGAGATTGTGGCAACTCGCTTCATGAGAAAAGCCGGAGAAAGCTGGTTAAATCGTGAGATTTTGCCTACTCTAATTTACGGAATTGCCACAACAGTGCTGAACCCTCAAGCCACTGTACACAAAATTCAGTGGATGAAATATCAGAAGCGATTAAATCAAGAATTTGACTAATTAGCTATTGGGCTGCTACATATAGCCTACCGAACTCTGCCACTTTCTAGCAGTAGCTGAACAGTTAACTGGACTCAGCTAGAGATTCGACTTCTAGGGTAGATAATAGCCGCCTGTTTGTTGACAACTCGACTGGTGGACAATCTCTGCATCAGTCGAGTTGTTAATAAAAATTGGTTCTTTGCATAGGCCCTCTAAAATGCGATCGCCCTGACAAAAGCCCTCAAAGGATTGAACAGAGGGGAATTCGCCAAAAAAATTAGCTGTCAAATCGGCTGCGATACCCATATTGAGGGTTTTCCCCCCGCTAGGCTGATCCCACTCAGGCTTCCAGCCTGTTATATTGGCTATAGGTAAATAAGCGCAGTACGGCTGTATAAATCAACAGCCTAGCTACTAAGTAGCGGAAAACACGGCTAAAATCCAAATTTTCCCACTATTCCCTAGCCAACTCTGTTTCTGCTACACAAAACTTAGCTAAACTTTCTCAAGTCTCACTATTCAATCAAAAAAACAATTCTAGCGGTCGCTATTAGCCATGAGTCACCCACTATTTTCAGCCAATTTAACGAGTTGTGGACTTCCTTCTCGACCTTAACAGGCTGGCTGGTACTGACAGAACTGCGGTTTACAAACCGGATAATTGAGCCTTGGTTTTCGGCATTCCAGATATTATCTCAATTCTAGACTTATCTTGTCCAGCAAGCTTTGATTAAGTTTAGATAACTATTTCGCCCTGTAAGTTAACCTCTTCTTTCCCCCAAGGCAGGAAGTTTGATATAGGAAGTTAATTTTCTTAATTTCCTGTCATAAAACTTAATAAAGCTGTATAATCCTTTGCGGAAAGCACTGTTGATTCTATGTAGATATACGAACGCTCAGAAACAGCATCCTATTTTTGCCCTTGCTGGCATACACGCCAGGGGGTGGAAGCTCGAATCATCTAGCGCCGGACATTATGCTTTGCAACTTAACTGCTCAAACGCGAGCTTTCATCGCACTAGATCCCAGTCAGTGCGTTTCACAGCCAGCAATTTTCAGTTTCAGCGGAAAATCCTTACTTTCTTCGTATTCTAATTTCAGGGGTCATATGTGGCGAAGACTATACTTCGGCGAACAACTACCAAAACACAACTAATTCAAGTTATGAACAGCCCAAAAGTCAGTGTAATAATTCCTGCATTCAATGCAGCCGAAACCCTGGCCGAGGCCGTTGCCTCCGTAGTTAATGGCAGCCACAAGCATCTAGAAATTTTAATTGTTGATGACTGCTCGACAGACGATACTAGAAAAATTGGTGCTAGGCTGGCCAAGCAAGATTCGAGAATTAAGTTCTATAGAAATCCCCACAATTATGGGGTTTCCAAGTCAAGAAATTTAATGATCAAGCGGGCAACCGGCAAGTATGTAGCGTTTCTAGACAGTGACGATACCTGGGAACCCAACAAGCTAGAAGTTTGTTTGAAGATGCTCGCAGACAATCCCGAAGTCAAAGCAGTTGCTCACGCTTTGCGGTATTTAGACAAGCATGGCAACAAGTTGAGTTACGTTCCTACCTATCCTACAACTAAAGCCGAAATGCAGGCGATTAAGGAGACAGGCGAAAGTCCTTGGGTTTTCCCGTCTTCTGTGGTAGTCGATCGCTTCATTTTGCTCAAAGAAGGTGGCTTTGCAGAAGATTGGGAGGTAGGAGAAGATACAGAGTTATTTACCAAAATTGCTCAAAAGCACGGCTTGCTAGCCGCGACAGCACCTTTGGGAAATTATCGAATTAGAGGAAACTCTCTCACAGACAAGCACTGGCTGAAAAAGCGCATAGCTTCTGAATGTGTCAAGGAAAACCAACTGCGGCGCTTGCGGGGAGAAAAAGAGTTATCGCTCAACGAGTACGAACAGTTGTGCTTTAACAATTTGCCCCTTTTGCCAAGGCTCAACAAATTCCGAGAAGTTTTGGCACTGCACTACATGAGAAAGGTGGGACAAAGTTGGTTGAATCGGGAGATTGTACTGACTCTGATTTATGGCATCGCTACGACAGCCCTCAATCCTCAAGCTACTCTGAACAAGTGGAAATGGATGAAATCTCACGAGAAGTTGAGCCGTCAAACGACAGAAAGCACCCGTCATGCAGCAGAATTTAATCCCCAGCGATCGTCGGAAGTCAGCGGTTTTTCCTAAAGGCTCTTGTATTTGTATGCAGGTTTTAATCTAAGACGGTTCGATCTGAACCGTCTTGGAGATAAAAGCCTCTGAAAAATAGATACGCTCGATCGCTCTGGCGTCGCGCGATCGCAACAAAGCGTTAACCATCGCGTATAGTGTTATATTCAGCCGCCAGCCTCAACCCGAGCGAGCCGGAAATAGCAGCCTGTGCCCGCCGTGCTATTTGCTGCCAAAACAATTAAAATAGATAAGGTTTCATTCAGTTGACAGTTGACAATTGACAGTTGACAGTTGACAGCAGTTGACAGTTGACAGCAGTTGACAAAGAAGGAAGAGGATTGGAGCAATCAATCGTCTTTTTTAAATTCCTCCCGATCGGGGTTCCGGCTTTAAACCAATTATTTATGGTAAGTAAAAAGCCAAGTTTTGTGAATAAAAATGGGTAGGAAACCTATTTGTTAGGCAGAAAGTAAAAGCAAAAAAGTAACAAAAATTATGCTTTCTACCTTTTTACCTGATACCTTCAGAGAACGATCGCCTTTTTACTTTGAACTAGACTAAATTTATGGACTGGCAAGAAATTTCTGGCAACTGGGTATTAATTCCCTCAAACTCGAAACCGATCGCGATCGTACATTTTCTCGGCGGCGCATTTGTAGCTGCTGCACCGCAACTGACCTATCGGTGGCTGTTAGAGGCCTTGGGGAATCAAGGATATGTGGTAGTAGCAACCCCGTTTGTCAATACTTTGGATCATATTGCGATCGCCCGCGATGTCCTCAACAAGTTTGAAAATGCCCTCGATAGGTTGCGCGCCAAGAAATTGCTCAAATCTTCCTATCTGCCTGTCTACGGCATGGGGCACAGCATGGGATGCAAACTGCACTTGCTGATCGGCTCGGTGTTTGACATAGAAAGAGCCGGCAATATTCTGATCTCTTTCAACAATTATGCAGCATCCGAAGCAATCCCGATCGTCGAGCAAATTTCCCCCGTCTTTAACGTAGAGTTTACCCCTTCCCCCCAAGACACCAACCGCCTCGTGCAAGATAGCTATCAAATCCGGCGCAATCTTTTAGTCAAATTTAACAGCGACAACATCGACCAAACCCTGCTGTTAAATGGTCTGCTAAAACAAAGATTTTCCGACATGATTACAGTTCAGACACTGGCCGGCAACCATCAAACGCCATTAGGTCAAGATGTTAGCTGGCCTGTCGGTCAAATTTTTACACCCTTCGACGCGATCGGCCAATGGGTAAAACAAGAAGTGTATCGAGAATTAAATCAATTAAAACGGACAATTCTGCTGTGGCTAAACCCTCTGTCGCGCGTTTAACAGCCGATGAGCCGATCAACCCAAAAGTTCGTCCGGCAACTGCAAAATATCATCTTCGTCGTCCGTCTCGGGGATAGGAGTATAGTTTTTGACGATCGACAGACAGTTACGACCATCAGCCGTTCTCGTATAACTGAGACTGTCTGCGATGTCTTTCATCAACTTGAGGCCCCGCCCGCCCGAAGCTTCAGGATCGATCGTTTTCGACATATCTTGAATTTTTTGCTCTAAATCAAAGGGAGAGCCCGAATCCCAAATTTTAATCTCTACAGATTCAGTAGACACCGCCACGTCAATCTCCACCGGCAAATCCGGCCGTTGGCCCTTGTGGGCATGACGCACCGCATTTGTAAAGCCCTCAGCCAAAGCCAACTGACAGCGTATCCACACACTTGTAGGAATTCGCTGCTCGTACAACTGGGCAAACCAGGACAAAACTGGCTCTAAAGCACTCTGGCCAGTATTGACTTGAAGAGCCGCTTTCTTTAGGACTTGCAACTTTTCGGAACCTTTTAATTCAATCACGCTCAGCCACTAAAATTATAGTTCCGTGACATACTCCTACACTGATTGCAAGCAATACAGTGTAGGCTTCTCATCCAATCCAGCTATTGCTTCGGAGGCGATGAGCTTTGTTTTAAGTCCACGGAATGCCCTACCGCAGACTGTAAATTTCTTACCTTGTACCCTACAAATTTTACTGCCCTGGATGAGATGCTGGCTGATTCGCACTATCGGACAAACCCGGAGGTAATTTGCATTAATCAAGATGTGCCTACTTGCTTCTATGCTGTGCAACGGAGTCGCTTACCAATAATCGCAATGCTACTGGACAGAGGCTGATCAGACACCGATAGGGGTGAAGTTAACCAAATTTATTCTATCAAATTTATGGGTACAAACAAAATATGACAGCTCATTTCCGACCTACCCTCTTCCCTCGCCTCCGGCATTGGTCAGAGGATTGTCGTCAACTCGCTCGCAATTCATCTCATCACCTCCCTATCGGGCAGGTGAAAGGCTTCTTGCTGTTTTATTAGCTAAAATAGAGGCAAATATTATACTGCCTGTACTTTACGTTGTTAACTTTTTTGCCAAAATGCGGGCAACTGCTAGCGCCAACATCACCCATCGCAGTTCTTCAACGGCAGCGTCATTTTCCAGTTGCTGCTGCGGCGGCTGACCGTGTAAAACCAGGCAAAATTGAATGGGAGTTCGACTGTACTGGCTTGTACTGCTAAAAAAATAAATGTCAAATCGAGTAATTAGCTATTTACGATACCAGAAGTCGCGCCCCGATGTCAATTCGCCCCTGCTGCCAAAAAAAATCTATCAAAGTTTATGTTCTGAGGATAAACTGGGTGAAGTTCGACCCAACCAAAATTTGCATCAAATTTAAAGGTAAATTGAACTCGATGGCTGGCCGGCAAAAGCATTTACCTGAAAAGCGATGTTATTAGACTATACTCAATCTCAGACAATCGCCCTCACAGGATATATTTTAAATGACCCCCAGACCTTTGAAAGACTTGTAGTACCCGAGTGCCATGTTTCAAATTCTGGTTATTGACGATGATACGGCTGTTCAAGAACTGCTGAGAAGAACCCTGAAAAAACAGGGTTACGAAGTGACAGTAGCAAGCAATGGCGAAGACGGCGTGGCCCAGGCGCAAAAATTGCGTCCGGCGCTGATAATTTGCGATTGGATCATGCCGCGTTTGACCGGCATTGATGTTTGCCGTCGAGTTAAGGCTGATCCGGAACTGTCAACTACACAATTCTTTTTGTTGACTTCTTTGGGTTCGATCGCCGATCGAGTCAAAGGGCTTGACGCCGGTGCCGACGATTTTATCTCCAAGCCGATCGAACTCAACGAATTGCAGGCGAGAGTACGCGCAGGATTGCGGCTGCACCAACTCAGCCGAGATTTGAAAATTGCCAAGCAAAGCCTGGAAGCAGAGTTAGCCGAAGCAGCGGAGTACGTGCAATCGCTGCTGCCCGATCCGATGACGGAACCTGTCAGCATCGAGGCAAAATTCATTCCCTCCCGGCAGTTAGGCGGAGATTGCTTCGACTACAACTGGCTGGATGCCGATTATTTGGCGATTTACTTGCTTGACGTAGCCGGTCACGGTTTGCGGGCGGCGCTGCCTTCTGTGGCGGTGCTGAATTTGCTGCGATCGCGCGCACTGCCCAACATTGACTACTACAAACCGAGCGATGTTTTGCGAGCCCTCAATACCACCTTCCAGATGAGCTACCAAAATGACAAATATTTCACCATCTGGTATGGCGTTTACAACCGCATTACTCGCCAGCTAACTTACGCCAGCGCCGGTCATCCCCCGGCAGTGTTGATTTCCCAGTCCCCTGCGAGCACGGCTAAAATCAAGCAATTAAAAACCCCCGGAATGCCAGTCGGGATGTTCCCCGACGCCCGCTATGTCGATAATTGCTGCGATGTCGAGGATTTAAGCACTCTCTACATCTTTAGCGACGGGGTATACGAGATTCACCAACCTGACGGCAATATCTGGGGGCTAGACCCTTTCATCGACCTGCTAGCATCTTACAACGGTGCAACTGCCGATCAGTTAGAACTGGTTCTGAACTACATTCAAAAGTTGAACGCTAAAGCAGTTTTTGATGATGATTGGTCTTTACTCAAGATCAACTTTGGCTAGCTGACCTCTTGCATCACATTTGCAACCAAATGGCAAGAAGACAGCAGCCAAAAGAGTTAGTTAGTGGAGACAATTTTGCGATTAAAAGCATCCCGGGTCGGAAAGATCTCGAAAACTCGATCCATGCTGGTGAGTTCAAATAAAATGCGGATTTGCTCGTTGATAGAACAGACGACTAATTGACTCCCAGCGGCCCGGACTGTTTTGAGCGCTAATACTAAAGCGCCCAAACCAGAACTATCCATAAAAGTCACATCAGTGAAGTCTATCAATACCACATCGGCTCCCGCTTCCACTAGGTCGCTAATCTCTTGGCGGAATTGACTTGCCTTGGTGCCGTCTAAAATGCCAGAGGGCTGAATAATTTTAACTACAGGACTCATATTTTGCGATGGGAATGTCAGAATTTCTAGCCAGACTAGGCTAAGTATAGCTGCGAGATGGACTCCGATCCAAATAAGAGAAACGGAAAATCCGAGAACGGGAGAATATTGTTGAGTGCAAGAGATGGCGCTCTTTGCGGATGGGAACGCCGATCGGACTCGCAGCGCTTCGCCACCGCGAGTGAATTGTGAGAGGGGGACAATTTTTGTTCTGCTGAATACAGAATGGCATCAAACTAAGCTAACTTTGGCGCGGTAGAGGAGTTTATCGCCTTGTGTGTAGCCTGTATAGCGGACTTTGACGGGTTCTCCGGCCTGGGCTGTTCCTTCGATGAGCTGGTGCTGTTGCGGGTTGTAGGGAATCTCTGCTCCGACTGGGGCGATCGACTCTATGCCCCAATGCTGCAATAACTGCTCGACGGGGCGCAGCAACGGCAGCAGTTTCTGAGCCCGCAAGTGGTGATTTTCCTGAGCTTTGCTGGCAGCAGTCGGCCACTGCAACATCCAAGATTCTAAAATTTGTACGCTAGCAAGCTGGAATTCCTCCATCAAAGACGATCGCTGCTGTGCGATCGCAGCTTGGAGGCGCTGATATTCTTGTTCTAAGGCTGTGGGTGGTGCCTTTTCTAACTCTACAAAGTCTGGCGCCAAGGTTGCGAGCAGTTCGGTTAAGGAAATTTGCAAAGCTTGACTGATTTTGAGCAGGATGTCGGCTCGGGTTTTCAAAGCTAAGCCGCGACGCAGGCGGATGACCTGAATTTCGGGAACTCCTGCTTTTTGGCTGAGTTCTCGATCGCTCGAAATCCCGGCCTGTTGCATCAGCCGTTGCAGTTGAGGAGCATAATCTGGAATATTAGCTGCCACGAAAATTTCATCCAAATTAATAAATGGACATATTCTCGATCGTAAACTGTCGGGAGCCGATCGGAAATACATCTTTGGGGCGGGCTAGGAGCAACGGCCCACAAACAGAAAGCCTGTGGCGGGCTCTCCGGCCCACCCCACAAAAGTTGTGGCACAGGCCAGAAAGCCTGTGGCGGGCTCTCCGGCCCACCCCACAAAAGTTGTAGCTATTTGACGGCAACTTTCTCAGCGACGGCTGTTGCAGTTGTCGCAGAAGCTTGCAAATGCGCTTCTAGGAACCACAAACGTTTGTCAATTGCCCGGGAGATTTCGGTGTACAAGTCGGCTGTATCGGCGTCGCCGAGTTCTGATGCTTTGTCGATCGCCACTCGCAGATGTTGGGCGTAGGGTGCATAGCGATCGGCTAAAGCAGTGACGTATTCCTTGCCATCTAGAATGTCGAAAGGAAATTCTGGCAAAATCGAATCTGCGGCGGCTGTGCGGGCTGTTCCGACAGCCAAACCGCCCAAAGCAGTGACTCGTTCAGCAACCGTATCGACGTATTCTTCGAGTTCCCCGGCCATTTCGTCAAACAGCAAATGCAACTGATAGAAGTCCATGCCTTTGACGTTCCAGTGAGCTTGCTTGACTTGAGTTTTTAAGTCCAGAGTGGTTGCTAGCGTGGCGTTGAGCAGCCCGACTATTTGAGAGCGGGTGGCGGCTGACATATCGATGCGCGTCGGGTAAAGGTGTTGTTTGTGGTTGTTGGTAGTCATAGGTTTTTAGGTTGTTAGTGGTGATTGTCGATCGAATATCTGAGACTGTTTTGACAGTTTTGGCTGTTTTGGCTGTTTTGGGCGATCGAATATTTGCCTGTCGTGAATTGCTCAGGCTAGGTGCATCTGCAACACAGCACGGGGAGCTCGGCGGATTTTGCACGGGATAGTTTCTAAACCGAGGCGCTGGCAAGCTTCGTACCGGTGGCAGCCGGAAAATCCGTAATACTGGCCATCTACTTCTAGCACGTCGATGGGTTCGTTTAAACCTACCTCCCGGATGGATTCCATGAGGGCGGCTACTTTAGTTCGATCGTTGACTCGGGGCAGGGGGCGGCGAATCTGGTTGAGGGGTATGGCTTCGATCCTCATGGTGGGTCTCTTTTTTGCTTCTTGTTAAATCATACTCGTAATGACTTCGACTTGGCAAGAGAAATGTCGGGAAATTTTGAGCTTGGGAGAACGGGGGCGTGCGATCGACCGTTTGCTGTAGTGTTTGAGGTATAACAAAAAGACAGAGGTCAAGCCTGTTTTTAGCGGTAAACGCGTTCAGCGTGGTTTATATAGAGCCTCAACTGGCAAAACAATCAATGCTGA
>NZ_JAEQCT010000028.1:0-1822 GCF_020738205.1 Microcoleus sp. PH2017_24_DOB_U_A | reverse complement strand
AATAGAGGGATTGCCGTTTATTCCTGTAGTTTTAGGACTGTGGACTAAAATTACCAACGTAGATGTCTAACATTGACTACTTTTGGGTAGCTTTGTCCATGTTTTTACGAGCGGTTAGAAAATCCTAACTACTGCTATTTTGACAGGAAGTCCCCAAAAATAATTTATTGGTAACACGCAGCACCGCTAGGATTTTTCATGCCTTTCGATAGATCGATCGACCTCAACGTTCTAGGTACAGTGGGACAAAAGATAAATTGTGGTTTGATATTATGGCATCATCCCAACCCCTCAAAGGTCTTGAATTGATCGACTGCGCCAAAGCCAATGCCCAACAAGGAATCACCACAGCCGCCGAGCTTTGCGGCTACGGAAGCGACCTCAACACTTTTGAGCGGGAACTCAAAGAAGCTTGCCAAAAAATCGGCGTCGAAGTCAAGGAATTGAACGACTTGATTACGGATCAGCAGATGATCAAACAAGGAATGGGCATCGAAATTGCTCCAGATACTCCCTCAGAACTCTAAAATCGATCTCCAGCACACCAGGAAAGAGAGCTAAAACCGCCCAGACACGAGTATTGTCAGTCTTTCACAAGAGGCAGGCTAGAATATTTTGCATGGGAGCTTCTGACTTTTGGCAGGAGTCGTGTTTCCTCCCACGAAGATGGTTCTTTCTGGAGGATGCTGAGATTGTTAGGAGGACTGTCGTGTCAGATCAGCAAGATCGAATAATGCGTTTGTTTATAGAGGAGGCTAAGGAGCACCTCGATACTCTAGAAAATGGTTTGGTGGATTTGAAGTCCACGATGAAAGACCCCGAAATGGTCCAAGAGATGTTTCGAGCCGCCCACTCTGTGAAAGGAGGGGCGGCTATGCTCAGCTTGGATAGTATTAAAACAACCGCTCACCGCTTGGAAGATTGTTTTAAGGTACTCAAGGATGGGCCCGTCAAGCAAGTTGACCAAACGGCAGAATCTCTATTTTTAAAGGGAGTTGATACGCTTAAAGACTTGCTGGCGCGACTGGAAGGGCCTTTTGGCTTGAGGAATGAAGAGGGAGAAAAACTCGTCCAGCAGGTGATGCCAGTTTTTGCTCAACTGGAAACTCATCTCAACAACTTGGCGGCGGGCAAAGTTGTGGCGGTTGCTACTGCTGGAACTCGTGCACCTGTCGCGGCTCCAACAGCGGGCGCCGCGCCGGGGAATTTTGCTGTTCAAGTGATGGTTTTACTGAAAGAGATGTTGCAGGTGTTCAAGCAGAAAGAATCTGCTGCTAGCCGTCAGGAATTGGCGACTGCGTGCGCTCGACTCTATAAGTTGGGAGCTAAATTTGAGCCTTGGCAAAATTTAGTTAAAACTGCTAGAGGGGCGATCGTTAATCCCAAAAACTCTTATAAAGTCTTAGCTCCGCTGATTATCAAAGAGCTCAAGGATGCGGGAGATTTGGTGCAAACGGGGAAAGTTAAGACGATCGCTCCGAGTAAAAATTTGCTACTTTTGGTAGCAGCCCCAAAACCAGCAGAGGTAAGCGCCCCAGCAGCCCCAGCAGCAGCGTCGAAGCAAGTAGCTCTTCCCGCTGAACCTAAGGCGGTAGTCAAGCTTTTGCTCAAAACCTTCAACAAAAAGCAACTCTCGGAAATTGCCAAGTTACTGGTTCACGCCATTAAATCCTCTTCCTAGGAGCAAGAGTTAAGTGGCAAATAGTTTGCTAAACTTATCTAAAGTTGATTGCTGAGAGTCAGTTCCATGTTTGCCGTCAAGCGAGCGCTCAAATTAAATAATACTGAAGCAACCTTGATGGCAAAACACGCAGGCTTTCGG
>NZ_JAEQCT010000006.1:0-3858 GCF_020738205.1 Microcoleus sp. PH2017_24_DOB_U_A | reverse complement strand
AGCAGCCCCAACGGAACATATATTAGTAGCAATCGACCACACTGCATGGGAGAGAGCAGATGCCAAAACGTTACAAGATAGAACCCATGAATATCAAAGGGGTGTAATTGTGGGTCAGGGATACAGTACGATTGCGTGGATACCTGAAGCAATCGGAAGTTGGGCATTACCCCTACTCCATGAAAGAATTAGTAGTGGGTCTTCACCCATACTTCAAGCAGCTTCCCAACTCAAACTTGTCTGTGAACATAGCGTCAATCCAGTTTTAGCAGTTTTAGATCGAGAATATGGGAATGCAAGCTGGGTACTGGCGCTAACAGAAGCGGACATCCCTGCTGATTGTTTAATGAGAGTCCGAAAAAATGCCTGCTTATGGTCAGCACCACCAGCCTATAGTGGTCGCGGTAGACCACCCAAACACGGGCAAAAAATGAGACTGGGCGACCCAACTACATGGCTCGAAGCTGATACAGAGATTGAAATTGACGAACATCCAGATTTGGGAAAAGTCCGAGTCAAACAATGGCTTGACTTGCATTTTTATCGCGCCCCTGGACAAAAAGTCAATTTAATCCTGGTGGAAAGAATGAAGCCCATGTCAAACGGTCAGCCGTTTCCACCCTTGTGGCTGGTTTGGGTGGGAGAACGGACTCTACCTTTGGAAACAGTCTGGTTCAAATATTTACGACGTTTTGGAGTGGATCATTGGTATCGGTTTGCCAAGCAACGATTGCATTGGACATTGCCTAATCTGAGAACTCCCGAACAATCCGAGCGTTGGAGTGATTTAATGCCATTGATGAGTTGGCAACTCTGGCTAGCTAGGGATTTAGTCGTTGAGAATGTCTTACTGCAGGCAATCTGCTACCATTAATTTTACCCCTGGACGTGTTGCTCAATCAATGTTTTCGCTTTTAGTTGACATTGGTACTCCTACAAAAATCCCTAAACATAGGGGAAAATCCCCCGGCTGGGAAAAAGGAAGGGTACGAACTNNNNATTAGCTATTTAATCTGATCCCTCTTGAGTTTTTAAGCAACAGCTTGCCTGAGATTCAAAGGTGGCTACTTTTAGCTGTACTCATTTTTTAGTCTAAACGGCTCTTCTGGAGTCAAGGTGATAAGCAAACCTAATCAGAAAAGCAAGCTAATAGCCTTGCTCGAAAGTTATCAAAGTTCATAAAGCCATAGGCTTGTCGCTTAATCAACTTAATTCGATTGTTAATTCCCTCCATCACGCCACTCGTGGTTCGGTTCAAAAAATAGTTGCAGATTCCATCCAGATGATTACGAATCGTTGTGAGAACATCACAGTAAACCGAACGAGCTTTTTTTAGCCATGCAAGGAGTTGCTCTTTCCCAGCTTCGACAGTCTCAGAACGTTCAAAAATATCTCTGAACTCTTCTTTGAGTTCATAAGCCAGTTTCAACCGTTTTGAATGCTTTAAGATGTCTGCCAGTTTGACCTTCTGCTCCTCGGTCAAATCTACCCCGTTCTTGAGGAGAATGAATTTACTCCCTTTGAGGGTCATTTGAGTTTGCTTGCGTACTTTATTTAACTCTTCATTGACTGGTTTCATCACGTGAAATCGATCAAATACAATCCGCGCCTTGGGAAACACTTCTTGAACCACTTTGGGAAAGCCTCCCCACATATCAACACTCACTTCTTCGACTTGTTCACGCAGCTCAATCGGTTGCTGCTGAAGCACTTTGATGATGTCATCCTGTTTGTGACTATCAATCACCTCAACCAATTTTCCACGGTCAATATCGGCAACAACTGTGGCAAAATCTTGATGCCCTTTGCGTTTACTAATTTCATCAATACTCAGACGAGTAACCGTTCCCCAGTCTGCTTTTTTGATTGATCAAACCTATGATTGAAAATCCCCTGTACTTGATCCCAACTTAAATTTTCCTCTCGGCTAACTTGTTCGATGGTGGTTGCTTGAACTCGCTGATAGATATGATTCTCATAGCGTTGGGTATATCGCCGTTCCCAATCGACAAAGTTCAAACTTTCCGTAAAGTATTTCTGACAAGTCCTACAGTAAAATTGGCGACGCGGAACTTTCAGATAAACTGGTTGACCGAAAATCGATAGATCCCGTATCAATACAGGTCGGTTTTGATTTAATTGAGCGCTCGGACGCTGGCAGTATCGACAATTACTTTCTTCCTGAAGGAAGCGGAGTTTCAAGATAACCTCAGGTGCGAATTGGATGCAACTTTCAACAGTAACATCGGGTAGATTAAGCAGTCTGTCAAGATGAAGATCCATACGGTAGAAATCAATTAGTAGTATCTCATTATACACTTTTCACCAAAAAGCCAGAAGAGCCGTCTAAACTACAGTCATTAAGACGATCGGTTTAACCGGCTTGCTGTTGCTCATCGATGAATTAGCAGCATTACTTAAAAGAGAAATAGGGGAGAAGTGATTAACATTGCTATCATTCTGAGATGCGATCGCACTAGCAGCTACAGAGGTTAAAACGCAAGCTCCAATGCCGAGCCAAATCTTAGTTTTATTTTGCATATTTCAAAAAGCGTTATTCTGGGTGATTACTGCTACTATCCCAGAAAAAAGTAAAGAACTCGGAAAGAACCAAAAACCTCTAAAAATTGTTTGCACAGACATTACCTTATTGCTGCTACAATGCGAGTCCATTAGCAACCTGTAGGAGTGTCCAAAATGATTATCTGTATGGCAAATCTTCTGACTTCAGAGGAATTAGGATTAATTGTCGATCGCCTAAAAAATGCTGAATTTGTCGATGGGAAGTTAACAGCAGGTTGGTACGCCCAACAAGTAAAAAATAATTCTCAACTAAAAAATGATGTGGCTCCAACTCAGGAACTCAGAAATTTAGTCAATCAAGCACTAAAACGCAATTCTTTATTCCAAATAGTGGCGCGCCCTAAAGCAATTCGTCCCATTATGTTTAGTCGCTATCAGGGAGGAATGTACTACGGGACACATATTGATAATGCGATTATGGGAGATGAAGAACTAATGCGATCGGATTTGTCTCTCACTCTATTTCTCAGCGATCCTGCAACTTATACGGGCGGGGAATTAGTGATTGAAAGTACCCAAGGCGAACAAGCTTTTAAACTTGATGCTGGTTCAATGGTTGTTTATCCTACTACAACTTTACATCGTGTGGAACCTATCACTGAAGGTGAAAGACTAGCGGCGGTGACTTGGGTGCAGAGTTTAGTTCGGGATGCTCATAATCGAGAAATTCTCTTTGATTTGGATACGGTTCGCGATACCCTTTTTCAGAAGTCTGGAAAGACAGCGGAGTTTGACTTGCTATCCAAAAGCATTGCTAATTTGCTGCGAAAATGGGCTGATGTTTAGGTTGAGCAGGACTTACGCAAGAGACTAAGGGATTGGGGCAACCACGGGAATTGCCCCTAGATTCACACCAGATATGGATGTCGTGTGTCCAGGACTATTGAGGAGGTTTTGGAAGCGGATGAAATAAATTTTAGGTCTTTCCGAGTTCTTTACTTTGTTTTGTCACAGTAATGGTAGACGAGTTAAACAACCAGGATTTGACAAATGAGCAACCAAACTAAAATTTGGACAGGCGTGGGACAGTCTTATGTGACACAAGACAATTCTATCGATGTCGATCGAGCATCATCGGAGAGATACCAACTCTCAATTGGGGAAAGTGGCGAAAGCGGTGAAAGTGGTAACAGCAATTCTGGCTACGAAAGCGGGAATGACAGCCGTTACAACATTACTGTAGTTTAGACTAAAAAATGAGCGCAGCTAAAAGTAGCCACCTTTGAATCTCAGGCAAGCTGTTGCTCAAAAACTCAAAAAGTAGAAGATTAAACA
>NZ_JAEQCT010000135.1:0-14475 GCF_020738205.1 Microcoleus sp. PH2017_24_DOB_U_A | reverse complement strand
TATTCCAACCTTAGCAGAACTTGCGAGTGAAAAAGCTACCCACAATTGAGCAACAATGGGTAGATTTGTCCAAGAATCAAGTTACAGTTTCTAGCCCCCTTAAAAAAGGTGGGGACAAGTATCCGAGCAAAGTCCCCCTTCTTAAACGGGATTTAGCAGGGTCAAAGAGTGGCTCGCGTCTGGGACAATAAAACCACCCTGCTTCAGAAGGGGGATGCGAGGGGAATGTGGACTCGGATAAAAGCGAGATGATTCAATCGTTTCAGACTTAAGTTGAGACCAATACTTACTACCTAGCCCAGTCAGTACCGCGCCATATCGTGAAAAACAAGACGCTAGAAATCAACGCGCCCAGCAGCCACTTAACAGCATTTTTAAATAACCCCATGCGCTGATTTGACTGCACCGTGGCCCTTTGCGCCTGCAAGCGTTCCTTAGCCGGAGTAATTCTC
Organism: Microcoleus sp. PH2017_24_DOB_U_A; assembly: GCF_020738205.1. Classification (NCBI taxonomy): domain Bacteria; kingdom Bacillati; phylum Cyanobacteriota; class Cyanophyceae; order Oscillatoriales; family Microcoleaceae; genus Microcoleus; species Microcoleus sp. PH2017_24_DOB_U_A. The sequence continues at coordinate 14,023 of NZ_JAEQCT010000135.1, read as the reverse complement.
GAAAGAATTTGGCTTTTCAATTCCTGCGGGTTTTGCGTATTCGCTTGCACTCCCAAACGGCTAAGTTCCCCAGCCAAAGTCTTTAAATCTTCAGGAGTACCCTTATTCAGCCGTTCTTCTACTTGCTGCAATTGAGCTAATTGTTGGTCGGCTTGAGTAGTAATTTGCTTGTCGTTTTGGTTGTTGACATAGATAGTGCCAAAAATTCCCAAGGGCATCATCAACAGAAAAATCACCGCCAGCAGCAGACAAACCCAAGACAAAACTTTCAAAAGAATGTTTTCCAAACTTCTGCGGTCATATCCTTCGCCAAAAAATATCAGCGCCATTGCCAATAGAGGAACTGGCACCCGTTCCACTACAGCGCCAATTGTCTGCAATTCCCAGACGCGATTGCCAAAATTTGCTGGTATCAAAACTGCGATCGTATCTAATAAAGATAGAATTAATAGACCGTAGCCAATCCAACGCAACCTGTAGATAGAAAAACCTTGCTCGCCTTGTACGTCATTCATAACATCATCACAGTTGTTGTTAACAAAAACAATCTCTCTCGATCCGCTAAAAAACGGATACAAGCTACAGATTGAAGTAGTCGAGTCTCCACATTTTAGACCAAAGTTAGAGTTCCTAGATTCATCTGCTATTGTAAATCTAAAATCTAAAATCTAAAATCTAAAATCTAAAATCTAAAATCGACTGACTTAAGGTTCGGGAAATCGCGGCTGCCACCACCCATACCAAGAAACCCAAGCATTTTCTAACACTTTTTGGGCATTTTCTGGAGTTGTTTTATCCAAAGGCACAGACATCTGAGTCCACAAACATCGCCGATCTTGAATATTTCCCCTACCCAACAGCCAAAACAAAACCCGGTTTGGCTGCCAATCGCGAGTGTTGCGATTGTATCTAAACTGTTCGGCAGTGACTGTAGCACTGCCGCGAGGATTGATACACGAACTCAAATACAATCGATTTTGCTGTTGCAAAATTCCGTGAAACCCCGCGCCTTGAGTGTTTGCTAATGTTAGTTTACCAGGAGACGACTTCAGAATAGTATGTCCCTTCATCATACTTTCCACATCCCCGATGGTGCCTACCACATAGCGCATCTCTATTTCTAGAGCAATGTTACTTTTTTGATATTCATACTTTCTGGCAGCCTTGACTTCTGAAGTATCGCTAATTTTCAGCGGCGCGCTGTTTTGTAGTTTCCACTCTGCTAGAGGCACCGTAGAGGGAAAGTCAAACTGGGTTGCAGAATTATTGCCTTTCGAGGGATAGAATGTCAATTTGCCTGCGACTAATAAAACCCCTGCAAGAGTAACAGCCAAAAGAGAAATCCTAACTGGTTTCCAATAGGTAATAGCCATTATTAATTTTATTGCTCCTGATTTTGTGGTTCGTTTTTTAAGATGGCAAACCAGCAGAATAACCCGAAAATTAATACAGCAATCATCGAAAAGACTACCGAACCATTTCCTTCGTGCCAGTATTTAAATGCTTGGGGTTGAGATAACGATACTAGCACTGCCATGAGAGAAACTCGGGCGGCATTAACTACAAATGCAATCAGGACTGCAACGATCGGCACTAGAATTTTCTGCCCCACAGTTGTCGGAAACATCAGCAAGAAAACCAGGGCTAGTCCTAACAATTGTAGAATTGCATTCACCCCCGAACAGCCGTGATATACTTCGACGCTGCCCTTTTCTAGGATGAGAAAAACTCCTTTGCGTTGAACTTCAAATCCTATATAGTGCAGGATAAAAGTTGAAACTTTTGCTGTGTATAGAGCTACATCAACAAATACTCCGATTAATCCGGGAGGAATAGCTGTATAGGCAAGAATTAGCAGTTCCTGCGAATATTGTTTCAGTCCTTTTGTGCCGGAAGCTAGCAAGGCCAGACTTATTCCTGTCAAGAAAGGCGAAGCCCTGATAAAAAAGTCGTATCCAAATATCGAAGAACTTTTGAGCAAGATGAAAGCAATTAACGATGCCCCAAAGAAACTGGCGAAAATTCCACTTTCAAAGGTTAAGGATTCGTGCCTTTCCCAAATGAGAAATGCTACAACTCCCCAAAACAGTAACATTGTGCCAAATAGGTCTGTGTCGTTGGTTCTGGAAGTCAGAGTCAGTTGCACGGCAATCAAACCGGAGGCGATGCCTAACAGCCAGTATTTCGGTTCTTGGATGTGTTTTAGCCAGTTGATTTCGGTCATTGCTGCTTTCTGTTTTTACTAAAAAATTTTAAAATGCTTAATTCGATCGCTCTTTTGAAATTATCAGCTACAAACAGTTGGTTTTATGGGCTATGGATGAAGTTTAACTAAATCTTCACATACATTGACAATTGTCAATGTATGTGATAAATGCAAAAGTCATTGTTGGTCGTTATTTGTTAGTTGTTAAGTATTAGGTGTTAATTACTGGTTTTAATAACTAATAACGAATAACCAATAACGAATAACCAATAACTAATTAGCGTATATCTTGCTGTAGTAAGTTTGATATTCCTCGGAAAGCAGGGGTTCCCACCACTCGCGATGGGCTAAGTACCATTCCACGGTCTGCCGCAAACCTTCTTCAACTGTGACTGAGGGAGTCCAACCTAACTCTGTTTTAATTTTGTTGGCATCAATAGCATAACGCCGATCGTGCCCGGCTCTATCTTTGACAAATGAGATCAGTTGTTCGCAAGGACGTGCGGGCAAATCACCAGCTAATTCGTCCATTAGCTGGCACAGCATTTTGACTAAATCGAGATTTTTGACCTCGTTGTTGCCGCCAACATTGTAGGTTTCCCCTGGTTGGCCGCGGTGGATAACGGCATCTAAAGCGCGGCAGTGGTCGAGCACGAACAGCCAATCTCGCACGTTTTGACCGTCGCCGTATACTGGCAGCGGTTTGCCCAATAGCATATTGATGCACATTAATGGAATCAGCTTTTCGGGGAAGTGATAGGGGCCGTAATTGTTGGAACAGTTGGTGATAATTGTCGGCAGCCCGTAGGTGTGGAAATAGGCGCGGGCGAGGTGGTCGCTGCCAGCTTTGGAGGCTGAGTAGGGACTGTTGGGGGAGTAGGCGGTTGTTTCGGTAAATGCTGGGTCGTCGGGGCCGAGACTGCCGTAAACTTCGTCGGTAGAAACGTGGAGGAAGCGCATTTGTGATTTCACAGACGAATCATCAATTGCTTCCCAATGCTTGCGGAAGGCTTCTAAGAGTGTGAAGGTGCCGACTACGTTGGTTTGAACGAAGGCGCCAGGCCCGATAATCGATCGGTCAACGTGAGATTCTGCGGCAAAGTGAGCGACTGTGTTGATGTTTTCTTCTTTCAGCAAGGTATCGACTAGGGTACGATCGCAAATATCTCCCTGCACAAACCGAAAATTTTCTCCGCCTTCCAAACTTGCCAGGGTTTGTCTGTTGCCGGCGTAGGTTAAAGCGTCGAGTACGACTACTCGATCGCCCGGATAGCTGCTGCACCAGTGATGCACAAAATTCGAGCCGATAAATCCAGCCCCGCCCGTCACCAACAATCGATGAGGATCTCGCTCCATGCCTTGATTCCCGCTGTTTGTCATAAAAATAAAAGTTTTTCCAATAACTAAGCCTTTTCAAAAGTAGCCTTAAAAGTAGTTTTTCATCAAGTGTGGGTCGCCCTGTGATTAAAATTTCTATGGTCTCATATCATTTCCGGTTGCACTCCTTATGATATAGAGGAGACGGCAGTGCCGTGTCCCTACCGTGATTAATCGTAGGGAGACGGCAGTGCCGTGTCCTAATTTCCGTTAATAATTCCGATGCAACCGGAAACGATATCACTTCAGATTTTCTAATTTGGGCGCGATCGCAATATTGACTCGGTTGACTTTAATTTATAACGGTTTGTTTGTCAAAACGCTTGCTAAACAGTGGTTTCAGCTTTTTTACCTGGCAACTTTAAATTTCAATGGCGATGGGGAGATGTTGGCAGTTGCGATCGATCTGTGATTTTGGTGGCGATCGCCTGTTGATAGATTTGTAAAGAGCTGTTACCATTTATTTTTTAATTATCCTTTACAATCTCCAGAGCACCATGAAGAAGTTTCAAGTGTTAGCTGGCATTGCTTCCACCGTTGCGATCGCGAGCAGCATCGCCATAGGTGACCCTGCATCTGCTTTCCCCTGTTCCTACAAAAAATCTGGGGCTGCTCAATCTGGTTCTGGGCCAACAATCGTGGGTTCCGGCGGCTCGGATCGAATGAATCCGTGGAAATCCAACAAAACAGTAGCTCTCGGTTTCCTAGGCTTGGCTGGGATTTTGGGTGGAGGTGCGGCCTACATGAGCTACCGCGCCGGTCAGCGCGCCTCTGCTGCTTGCGATGCGATGAGCGATAATTTTGAAGTTTTTGAAGAGTCGCTAGATCCGATCGCAGATGCAGGTTTAGCTGAGCCAGCAGATGCGGTTGCAGGCGTTCGCGAACACCCGGAAGCTCCGGGCGGCGAGCTGGATTTGCCCGTAGCGCAAGTTGCCGAGGTGAGTTCGGAAAGTGCGATCGAGCCAGTCGAAAGTGCGATCGTCAAATAATTATATCAAACCAAAGTATTCGCTCGCGCGTACCTCCAATCGATCTCGGTTGGAGGTTTTTTGAGTTTAAATTATCCACGCGACAATTTCCTGTAATTGCGATCGAAACACAGCTTTCCGATCGCAGATCGATCGAGAGCGCGCAATTCGATCGTCGGATTCAAAAATGCTATAAATTTAGATGACTCAAAGCAAGACAGCACGCTACCTTTGGCGATCGCTAAAAATACTCTTCAGATCAATCTGAGGGTAGACGGCAAAAGTTCCAATCGCCTGCTACGGTTTAAAATATAGCCCTACAGATGACAACTATAGGTTTTTATGAATGCTTGGCGCGATCGATTCAATCAATTTACAGGTAAAACTAGACTGGCAGTTTGCCGCGTGTTCGTTCAGCTAACAGGCGAAGAAGTTGCACCGCTGTTAGGAGTTCTCAACCGCACCGCCAGAGAAGGAATTAATGGCGATGGTGACTTAGCAATTTTAGGAGAAGGGCTGGTTGAAATTTGCAATCACCTGTTGCAGTATGACAACTACTGGCAAGCAGCGGCTAATGAAGGCGATGTTTTTTGGGATGAAGGCGAAACAGGCGATTATGTGGATGAAATTTTCACTGATTCAGCCGATCGCTATCTCAGCGAGCCTCAATACAGCACTTCTGTTTCCGATAAAAATTCCCCCTTGTCTTTGCCAGTAACTAGAAATGTGGTGGTGATGCTGACAGTCGCCTATGAAGGCGAAGTTCCGGCTCTCGAAACTGACCTCGCTGATATCGGCGCCCTGAAAGTCGGTTTAAAAGCACTGATTAATTTACATTACCAAGAAAGGCTGCGAGCTGTGCAAGTTCACTTTTCTCCCGCGCAGTTGGGAGACGAACTTACTAACGACCAAGTTTTGGTAAATTTCCCCGAACTCATTCCCCTTTAAGGAAGTCATTAGTCATTAGTTATTAGTCAGTGGTTATTTGTTGGTTATTATAATAATCCATGCCCATGCCCAATTACCAATTACCAAATATTATTTATGCTGCGAAAACTGACAATTTATTTAATGACTTTAACTTTCTTGTGGACGGCAACTGCCTGCGGTTCTCCTACGCCAGAAACTCCTGTAAATGCTCCTGCAAATCCTGCTGCAAATAGGAATGTAAACACGGTGCGTCCTGCACCAAACAATAACTTGGCTCAAGGTCAATATCCCGTACAGCAAGCTACCTACGACGATTCGGATGGCGAATACAGTTTGATGTTGCTAAATACTCCCCCCGGCAGTACCCCAGTTTACCGCACTACCGATTTGCAAATGGCTCGATTAACGGAGGAAGAAATATCGGCAGGGAAGAAAAGTTATCTAAGTCTGGATAACAATAAAGCGAGCTTGCATTTGACAGAAGATTTTAAAATTGAGTACGTTCACAACGTTACTGAAACTGTTAACAATTCTCAAACAGGTCAGCAGGAAATGGTGGTAGTTCGGCAGCAATCAGGCTTCTGGGCGCCGTTTGCAGGGGCTTTGGCGGGTCAGGCGATCGGCAGTTTGTTATTTACACCGCGATATTATATGCCGCCATTCTATCAGCCAGGAATTATGACAGGATATGGCGGGTACGGCAATACTTACGGGCAAGCTGTGAACCAATATCAAACTCGCTACCAAGCGCCGCCTCCGGCTGTGAGAAACCGTCAAGTTTTAAGGACGACCGGCCGCTTGCGATCGCCCACATCGAACGTGCCAGTAAGACGCCCAGCACAGCCAGGGGCCAATCGATCGACTGGTTCTGGTTACGGCGGCAGCGATTTGAGGCGATCGCAGCCCGGTCAAAATCAAAACAGGCGCAGTCCTAGTTTTGGTAGCGGGAGGAGTTCTCGCCAACCGAGTCGCAATCGTTCTTTCGGAAGCGGCAGAAGGCGCTGATCAAAGAGATTGCAAACATCCGTGGCGATCGCACAATTGCTGAATCATTCCTGCACCTTAAAAAAGGTATGTAGTTGCGCTTGGGCGCTCTTTAAATCTCGGAAAGAGCGCCCAAGCGCAACTACATACCTAAAAAATCTTTAACTATTGTGATAGTTGCGTCCAGAAATATGAATAACTTAGATTGAGACTGTAGCCAAATTTTAGTTTAGCTTGTAGCCAACTTTTATCTATCCTCCCGATGCTACGCCACCGCAGGTGTTGACGGTGAAAACTTTGGAATAGTTGTTTGGAATAGTTGATGGGAGCGATCTCTGCCTCTGGCAGACTCAAAAAATATGTGATTTAATTGCTTTATTGATATGTAGGTGACAAGTATGTCTTCTTCACAACCCCCGTCAGGGAAAAGAAAACCTTTAGGATTTGATGAATTAATTGCGATAGTCGTTGCTTTCGGCACGATGGGAGCAATTTTCTTTTGGGTAACAGGCAGAAATCCCGATCGATTGAATGCCAGAAGTTGGCAATTTCCAGCCGTTTTTTCTCAACCTGCTGCTGAGCCTGGGAACTCTACAATATTAACGCCACCGGAGGCGATTCCCGAAGTGCGATCGCCCGCTAGAACGATCCTTCCCTCGCAACCTGATGTCGTCCCTGTGGCACCTGTAGGGCCACTTTTTCCAGTAGTTCCTCCTATGGGGACGGTTGTTGTTCCCGAAACGCCAAGTGAGCGCGAGGCTGTCCCTCCAGTCATTACCAAACCGAAAGCGGCTAAACCAAAAGCCGGGCCCGTTAAATTCTCCGATGTTCCTGACAAATATTGGGCGCGTCCATTCATTGTAGCTTTAGCCGATCGGCAATTTTTTGCTGATTTCACGGACAACAAGTTTCGGCCAGACGAACCGATTACGCGATCGGAACTAGCGCGCTTAATTCAGGGAATGTCGGACAAAGAACCGCGCCGCAAACCGATTAATTTTAAAGACGTGAAGAATAACAGTCCGATCGCTGGGGCGATCGACCACAGCGTCAAAACTGGATATCTTAAAGGATACCCAGACAATGCCTTCCGTCCCGATAAAGAAGTCCCGCGCGTGGAAGTCATCGCAGCTTTAGCTAGCGGTTTAAACCTGAAACCGTCAGCGAAAGCCAGCAGAACATTACAAGTTTATACAGACAGGAAAAAAGTGCCGAAATGGGCAGTCAACAAAGTAGCAGCAGCCACGGAAGCTGGCATTGTTGTCAACAATCCGAAACCCACTCTTTTGCAGCCTAATAAAATAGCAACTCGTGCGGAAGTAGCAGCCATGATTTACGAAGCGATGGCGAAACAAGGTAAGGTTCCTGTTAAGCCTTCTGACTATGTTATGAAGCCTGTAAAGCCATCGAAATAAGATTTTTGGGTGCAGTCGAACCAACGCCCCAGAATCGGATTTAATCGTTATTGTTTGTAGTAAGGACTTCAGTCCTTTTTTTTGTCTTTCCCGAGGACTGAAGTCCTCACTACGAAACTGGTTTGTAGTAGGGAATGCAAGTCCTTTTTCCAGATTTTCCGGGAGCATCTCAGTTTTGCATTTGTAGTGCTGTCCCCGCTCGCGTATTGTACAATACGCGAGCTCTTAAGCTCGCATTCAAAGAAAAAATGCTTTTTACCAGAATGATATGCTCCCGATTTCCTGCGGACTGAAGTCCTCACTACGAACCTGGTTTGTAGTAGGGAATGCAAGTCCTTTTTCCAGATTGTTCTGCGGACTGAAGTCCTCACTACGAACCTGGTAGATTAATCTTGGAACACCATAATGCTGCCAGAATAACAAGCAACCCAAACCTGATTAGTTTCCGGATCGTAAGTAATCCCGATCGGACTTGAATTAACATTAACTGTTTGCAGCACTTTCAGGTCGCTAGTCCTCACTTTGCTAACAGTATTCGATGAATAGTTAACCACATAAATCAGTTTGCCGTCACCAGAAATCGTCATGCTGCGAGGTGCATTTCCAGTCGAAACCTTATCTATCACTTCACCAGTTGCCAAATCGATCTTTGCCACATTCCCTTCACCGTTCAAAGTGGCATACATATACTTGCCATTGGGATCTATCGTCAAATGACGCGGCGCATTACCAATATTTCTCAACCATTCTACCGAAAAGTCTAGGAGATTTACTTTCGCAATATCGGAAGAACCCATGACGGCAATATAGGCATTTTTTGAATCGGGAGTAACCACAATACCCCGAGGATATGCACCCAGTTTTACCCGCTCGACTTCGCGATTTTTATTGATATCAACTACGCTCAAATCCCAAGTACACCAATTGCTCGCGAGTACGAAGCGATTGTCAGGCGAAACAGCATTAAATTTCGGAACCGCACCTACAGGAATTATCTTTTCTATTTTCAACGTTTGGGTGTTGATGCGGTACAGGAAACTTTGGTCGTGTTTGGCTGATGGAGAACACCTATCGCTCCCGGGATTGTCAAACCCAGAACCGTACATTTGATAGTTCGATACATAGCCATATTTACCATCTGTTGAAAAGGCGGCTTCTACGGGAGAACCTTTGTAATTGCCTTTGAATTTAGAAAAGCCAAATTTTGACAAGTTTACTGTATCGGAAATAGTCTTGACTAATTTAAATTTCCTATTGTAAACGGTGATGCTGTGGCTGTACATCATGTTTTGAGCAAAAAATAAACCGTCTCCCGAATAAACTATTGATTTCGGCGATATTTTGCCGTAAATAGTTTTTTTCAAAGTCATTTTTCCTTCGGTGTTTGCAAGCCTTTTGCCGGGTAATTCATTTTCTTTTTTGTCGGAGGTTGGCGCAGCAGTTTCTGTTTTAAATGGTGGTAAAAATGGTTCTTCAAAAAGAGGCTGTTTGGGCTGATTTTTAGTTGGATCTTCGAGTTGGTTGCTGTTTTCTGTGGGGGTAGGAGATGGCGAAGGTCGATCGACTTTTGACGCTGTTTTTTCCGCAGATTCCTTGTCAGCGCTGGCGGCTGGCGACTTGCCTTTGAGGGCTGACAAGGTTTGAGGGCCGATTATTCCGTCAACTTTCAGCTTGTTGTCTGCTTGGAACTTTTTCACCGCAGCCTGGGTTACGGAACCGTAAAATCCTGTAGCCCTACCGCCAAAATGTCCTGATGCTTGCAGAGTTTTCTGTATTTCGACAACTTCCGGGCCTGAATCGCCTTTTGTCATTCTGATGGCGAGGGCGGGATAGACTAAATTTAAAATTGCGAGAGAGATTGTAAAGAAGAGTAAAGGAGTTGCAGCTAAATTTAGGTGCGTTTTGGAGTTGGGCGATCGAGTTTGAGCTGGGGGCGTTTGCCAAGTTTCAGCTAAATGCAGGTAAGCCAATCCGTCCATAGTTTTTACGGGTATTTTTGATGCTATGATACACCAGCTAATACCATTTTAGATTTTAGATTTGAGATTTTGGATTTGAGATTTGGCAATCACTGATGATATAACGGTTTGGCTCTGGTCTAGTGTTGCAGGATTTTTGTTAACCGGTATAACACATTGATTAAAACGAAAATTTAATTATAATTACACCGAGGGTGCAATCTCCAAGCAGTTTTTAATGGTGCCAGCAAGTAGGAGCGATCGACAATGTTGAGTGAGGAACAAACGGCCGCAGGATCGACAACCCAAAAATCCCGCCAGACGGTGCTGTGGGACGGTGACGGCGGACTTTGCCAGCGGGCTTGGGTAGAAATAGATTTAGCAGCTTTAACTCACAATGTAAAACAGCTTAAGCATCTATTATCTCCCAACACAGAACTGATGGCAGTTGTGAAAGCGGATGCTTACGGACACGGTGCGATCGCAGTTAGTCAAACTGCATTGCAAGCAGGCGCTAGTTGGCTGGGAGTGGCGACAATTCCCGAAGGCATAGAATTGCGGGAAGCTGGGATAGAAGCACCGATTTTGCTGTTGGGGGCAACCAATACACCGGCACAGGTAAAGGCGATCGCCCAATGGCACTTGCAACCTACTATTTGTACTGCCAAACAAGCCCTAATTTTTTCGGAAGTTCTCGTCAGTCTCAACCAATCTTTGCCCGTTCACGCTAAGTTAGATACGGGAATGTCTCGCTTGGGTACTTCTTGGCAAGACGCAACAGAATTTGTGCAATTAGTCAATGGTTTGCCAAATTTAAAATTAGCCAGCATTTACTCTCACTTGGCGACAGCCGACAGTCCCGATCGCGCCGTGATGAGAGAGCAACAGCAACGGTTCAAAAAGGCGATCGCCCAAATCCAAGCAGCAGGAATTAACCCCTGTCGCCTGCACTTGGCAAACTCTGCTGCCGCCCTCACAGACCCCGATTTGCACTACGATTTAGTACGAGCGGGTTTGGCTACCTACGGTCTTTATCCTGCTCCTCACTTGCAGGCGATCGCTTCTTTGCAGCCCGCAATGCAGGTCAAAGCCCGAGTAACGCAGGTGAAAACAATTGCAGCAGGCACCGGCGTCAGTTATGGCTATAAATTTATTGCTGGGCGCGAGACACAGATTGCCGTAGTTGGTATCGGTTATGCAGACGGGATTCCGCGCAATCTTTCTACTAAAATGCAGGTTTTAGTTAGGGGTAAATTTGTGCCGCAAGTCGGGGCCGTGACGATGGATCAATTAATGCTGGATGTGACCGATATTCCCGATTTAGAAGTCGGTGAAGTGGTGACGTTGTTGGGGAATGATGGAGAAAATAAAATTACTGCTGACGATTGGGCAGAAATCTTAGGGACTATTTCCTGGGAAATTTTGTGCGGTTTTAAACACCGATTGCCCCGCGTTACAGTAAACTGTTAACTAGCGGGAATACCGATCGCAGAGGTTGATGGCGAGGGAGCATCTCAATGAATGCAAAAAAGCAATTTCTTTACAGTGCTGTCCCCGCTCGCGATTATAGATCGCGAGCGGGGACAGCACTATAAAATCAAAACATCACAACTGAGATGCTCCCAATGGCGATCGGGACTATATTATAAGTTATACCAATTACCAATTACCAATTACCAATTACCAATTACTAATATGACAACGCTCCGCACAGTAAAACTAATATCTCAAACCTTCACCGCGCAGCTAGATGCAGAGAGAATACAGGCGATGCAAGTAGCTCAAGAATTCTCCAAAAAATTCGTAGAATTGGGGTTTCAGATTGTACCTCAAGTGCTGTGGGCGATCGGCATTTTGTTAATTACGCGATTTGCGATCGGGTTTGCGAGTAACGTGACTCGTCGAGCTCTGGGCCGCACCGAGCCCACGCTGCGGAAATTCTTAGTTCAAGCTGCCGAAATTGCGATTTTGATTGTCGGCGCAGTCGCGGCTTTGAGTCAGTTGGGAATTCAAACTACTAGCGTGGTGGCGGTAGTGGGTGCGGCGGGTTTGGCGATTGGTTTGGCGTGGCAAAATACTCTATCGCACTTTGCTGCTGGGGTAATGTTGATTAGTTTACGGCCTTTTGAGGTCGGAGATGCGATCGAAGCTACGGATGTGAAGGGAGTTGTCGATAGCATCGGGATTTTTTCAACAACCGTCGTGACGGACGATCGCATAAAAATTATTGTTCCGAATAATAATTTATTTAACGGTACACTGAAAAATACCACAGCGATGGGTACGAGGCGGGTAGACTTAAAAATTGATATTGGCGATCGGCCGATTCGTCCGATGATGGCCGAGTTACTAGAAATTGCCCATTCTCACCCGCTGGTGTTGGAAAATCCGCCCCCAACTTGTTTGGTAATCGAGATCTCTCCTGATACAACTATTCTATCCCTGCGACCCTGGTGCGCGTCGGTGGCCTACGAACAAGTGCGATCGCAAATTCAAGAACACGTCAAAGAAGCCATGAATGCCCACAAAAATCAACAACAATAAATAACACTTTTCAAACAAACGCAGTACAAAAAAACGATTTTCGTAGAGCACTGCCCCCGTGCTGGCACTTCCAGGTTTCTGATATATAGCTGATTAAGCTGGCATCTCCTGTATTAATCAAAAATCCCAAATCCCAAATCTAAAAATCCCAAATCTAAAATGAGTAATTGGTCTCCCCAGCAAATTTTGCAAGAACCCGGTGTCAGGATGTCCGCCACCGAGAAAGAAACAATTCTCAAAAAATTTCCGCCTCCCGACGAAAAAAAACAAATCTATGCCGACGCCATTTTTGAAGGCGGCGGCGTGCGCGGACTTGCATTTTTAGGCGCACTCAGATGCTGCCACGATTTGGGCATCCGCTGGCGAAAATTGGCCGGTACTTCTGCGGGTGCAATTACTGCGGCAGTATTGGCAACAGACTTGTCAATGGACGACTTGGAGGAGTTGTTAGGACAGCTCGATTATAGCCTATTTTTAACTCAAAAAAACAGTCCTCTAATTTTAAATGGCGACCCCGCCGACGACTTGCAATCCCCAGCTTGGACGCTACTTTTCCTCACAATTAGCCGCCAGATGGGAGAATATTCTGCACAACCTTTCCGGCAGTGGTTGGAAGCAACACTTGGTAAAGGTCACTTGCACACTTTTGCCGATGTCAAACAACTGGTAAAAGAGCGGGAATTAAAAGTAGTAATATCCAACCTAACTCGCGGTGAAATGTTGGTGCTTCCCGATGACTTGCGGCGGCAAGACTCTGCCGATTCCGATCCTTTGTACCAGCAGTTGCGGCTCCAAAATCCCGAAGACTTTAGCGTAGCTGAAGCGGTGCGGCTGTCGATGAGTATTCCGCTATTTTTTGAGCCGGGAAAACTGGGCAACGACTTAATTGTCGATGGCGGAATTCTGAGCAATTTCCCGCTGTGGATTTATGACAAACAATCTGTCGGTTCGACTCCCACTATGCCCCGCTGGTTTACCTTTGGGTTTCGATTGGTCGATACTGGCATTGAGAATCAAGTTAAAATTAACACTCCGCTGTCGATGCTGGCGGCGATGTTCCGAACGATGATGAAAGCAAGAGACCGCTATCACCAGCGGGAAATGGATAAAGGGCGAGTTATTAATATTGATGTGACTGAAGCTGGGGTAACGACGACGGATTTTCACCTTGATGGCGATCGCAAGGCTAAACTATATCGATTGGGGTATGTGTCTACTAAGAGATTCTTTTTGAGTTCCAATTTTAGCTGGGAAAAGCACTTGAAGGCCAGGGGCTTTGGGGAATAGGAGAGGGGGAGAATGGGGAAATATCCCTTCCTCCTTCGACAAAACGTATACAGATTAAGGGTTTGAGGAATTTTAAAAATAGGGCTTGGCAAGAATAGGATGTGTGTGCTATAGTAAGTTACTGTCATCTTGGAGAGGTGGCTGAGTGGTCGAAAGCGGCAGATTGCTAATCTGTTAAGGGTGTTAACATCCTTCGAGGGTTCAAATCCCTCCCTCTCCGTTCTAAAACTTCCTTACCTAGCAACGACTCAAAGTCAAAAAAGGTACGTAGTTGCGCTTGAGCGCTCCGGAATTGCTAATCTAAAGCATAAAGGACAGACAAAAAAGGTACGTAGTTGCGCTTGAGCGCTCCGG
>NZ_JAEQCT010000134.1:0-14556 GCF_020738205.1 Microcoleus sp. PH2017_24_DOB_U_A | reverse complement strand
TCAGCCGAGGCGGGTTAATCCGCTCGAAGTGAAAGCGAAAGGGGAGGGACTTGAAGCCTCCCATGTCATGTAATAGATGACTATACTTTTACCAGCTATTCTAGTCGGAGTTGCTCGATCTTTGCCCCCTTGTCGCTCGGCCCAGCCTGCGTTGGTTGCACAGGCACAAGCTCCACTCCCAAAGCCAGCCGCACCACTTATATAATTATTTTTTATCACTTCCCAAAGGGAATCTTTTTATTAATTGCCACAACTACAGGATTTCTTCCCAATTATTCATCCTTCCGGCCGAAGCCAAAAGACCTTTACTAGCAGTAATTAATTTTATGTTTGCTATATATAAATATTCGCTATTTCCTATTGAGAGCGGCGAAAACTCTTGTTCTGCAAGACTCTTGGTCTGGGGAACCCAAAAATTACACATCAAATCTGAGGAAACTGCCTCGTTGTAACAGTTTACTAAATTTTGACAATAAAAAGAAGATTTAATGGTAAGCTTTCTTGCTGAGAAAGCTTATTTTGGCTGCTGTTTTATGGCAAAAAAAATGGAACGATTTCCGGATTTAAGAAGTCTAATAAAGCAAATGAAGTCTAAGAACTTCAACATGACAAAATAGAAAATATGAATAAAATTTTTACTTGCTGGCGATCGACCAAAATTCCACTCCTAAGTTTGTCCTTAGCTGTGCTGGCCTGTCTTCCAGCCTTTCGCCCTACGATCGCCAGTCCGCTGTCTCCATCCCCCAAACAGCAGTCAAACCCTACTAAAATTATCTCGGTCGATCGACCGCCAGCACCACCAACCGGCTCAAAGTCTCCAAAATTTCCGGTAATAGCGGCAGCCAATCCATCCCCAACCAAGACAATCAACGCTCAGGGAACAGCGACAGGCCGATCGCTCGAAATTCAAGAAATTCGCGGTACAGTCACCTTTAAAGGGCGGCCCGCCGTCGTCGGCGATCGGCTCCTCGCCCCCGGAGACGAAATCATCACCGACCCCGATTCCACAGCCCGCTTAGCGATCGACAACAACACCGGCATCGTTGAAGTTGCCGAAAAAACCGCAGTTAGAATATCCGATTTGTCAAGCACTTCAGGCGAAAACGACACAGCTATTTTTGTCAGCAGGGGACGAGTGAGATTGTCGATCGGCAAAACTGCTGCGCCCACAGCCGCAGCTCAAACCTCAGCAATTATCCTACCCAAGCAAATTGCCGCCTTAAATACATTCAGCCCAATTGCCGAAACCAATCAAATAGCCCAACAAAAAAAATCTCCCAGAACCGCCCCAGTCAGGGTTGAAACCCCCGAAGGCGTTGCCGGAGTCAGGGGTACATCCTTTGGCGTCAGCGTCGGCCCAGACGGCAAAACCGGAGTCGAAACCATTGAAGGTTCAGTCGGAGTATCTGGCAAAAACGACTCCGAAGTAGTTGTCAACGGCGGTAACGCCACGGAAATTTTCCCTCAAACTCCCCCCGCACCGCCATCAGCCAGCCCTCGCTTAGCCGATCTCAAAGTCCGCAGTTTGTCGAGACTCGGTGGGAATATCTATCGCCTCAGCGGTCAAATTAACCCGATCGACATAATTTATGTCAACAACCAAGCCATTAAGATCGATCGAGAAGGTAAATTCAAAATCCAAGGAATTTTACCGGCCAGCCGCCGCCTCAAAATTGTAGTGAGAGGATCGTCCGTCAGAGAAAAGCATTACAACCTCGCAGTTCCCTAAACAACTGATCTAGATCGGACGGCGGTTTCAAGCGCCCGGTATTATCATCTGAAATATCGGTCTGGTTTCAACCCGCGGAGGCGGGTTTTGTTTGTCTAGACGCGGTTTCAACCGCCCGGTATTATCCGAACATCAGCATCGAATGTCAATTATTGCGTCAAATTAATTGAATGAAGTTCAAACAATTGATCGAGCATCTGAAACACAATCAACTGATTGGCATCCGGCAATATCTCATCACAAATCCTCCCTGGCTGACAGGCGCCGTAGCAGGAATAATGTCTGTCGCCATGCTGCAATTGGGAATGTGGAAACCCCTTGAATATTTGGGATACAAAACCCTATTTCAAATTCGAGAATCGGGAGTTTTGCCAAATCCGGGTTGGGATGAGAGAATTGCGGTAATTGCGATCGAACCCCAAAGCTTGCAGGAATACGGTCAATTTCCGTGGTCGCGCAATCGCTACGCCGCCCTGCTGTCAGCTTTAAAAAAATTTCCCCCCACAGCAGTTGGTTTCGACATTCTTTTCCTCGATCCGAGTCCGAAAGATGAAATGTTAGCCGCTGCGATCGCCACAAATGGCAAAGTTGTACTCCCAAGAACCACCCAAGAACAGCCAGTAGCATCTTTAAAAGCAGCCGCCGCAGGTGTCGGACATATAATGCACGAACCGAACAGCGACGGCGTTAGCCGCGATTCAAAAATATTTCTCGACTCCATTCCTAACTTCGGTTTAGTAATGACTCAGAGGTACAACGCTGCTAACCCGCAAAATCCTGTATTGCTGCCGCAGCCACAAAATATGCAGGAACAAACAGTCTGGGTTAACTGGCCCGGGAAAACAGAAAATCTACGTACCTATGCTTTTGTGGATGTTGTAGAAGGTAGAATTCCTGAAAATGCTTTAGCTGATAAATTAGTCTTAGTCGGCCTAGTCGCTACGGGTTTTGACCAGATATCTACACCTCTGAACAAGACTACTGCTGGGGTTTATTTATATGCAGCTTTAGTTGACAATTTGCTCAATCAGCGATTGCTAAAGCGACTGCCCGCAGCGCTAGAAATTTTGTTATTGTTGGGGATTGGCCCCCTTACTACTTCGGTGCTGTGCAACCGAGGTGTTAAAGCAAGAATTGCGATCGCCCTTGGTTTACCTGTAATTTGGGTTACGGCTGCTGCTGTATTATTTGGCTACTATTTTTGGTGGCTTCCCGTTGCCGCACCCATCGGCACCCTCATTTTATCTGGTACTGCTTTACAAGTGCGGGAACAGTACGAAAAACAGCAGTTAATGAGGTTATTTGAAAAACACGTCGCCCCCGAAACTGCTCAGCTTATTTGGGAACGCAAAGCAGAGATATTTGAACAGGGAGAACTCGAACCTCAAGAACTTACAGCAACTGTGCTGTTTATGGATATTCGCAGTTTTACTTCAATTTCCGAAAAAATGCGGCCGCGGGATTTGCTCACCTGGCTGAACCATTATTTGGAAGCGATGACCGACTGTATTATGGATCACGGCGGCGTTGTCGATAAATACATTGGTGATGCAATTATGGCAGTTTTTGGTGTACCTTTTTGCCACACAGAATATCCCGAAATTCAACAAGATGCTTTAAATGCCGTAGCAGCTTGCATCGCCATGCACGAAAAGCTGCACAAAATCAACGAGCAGCTTAGAATTGACCGCAAACCTTTAATTAAGTTTGGCATTGGTTTGCATACCGGACAGTTAGTTGCCGGCAGCGTCGGCGGTTCCCGGCGTTTGAATTATTCTGTAATCGGCGATGCTGTCAACGTTGCGGCTAGATTGGAGGCGATGAATAAGGAAATTATTTCTGACAGTCCTTTTAATTTGTTGGTGACGGGGAGAACTTTTGCTTACGTGCGCGATCGCTACGAAGGGCAAAAAGTAGGAGCGATTCAATTGCGCGGCAAAAAAGAAGAAACTGTGGTTTATGCTATTTTGGGTGAAAAGCAGTAGTCAGTAGTCAGTTGACAGTTGACAGTTGACAGTTGTTATTGGTTATTGGTTATTGGTTATTGGTTATTGGTTATTGGTAGTTGGTTATTGGTAGTTGGTTATTGGTAGTTGGTTATTGGTAGCCACTAACAAATAACATCGGACAAATAACAAATAACAAATAACAATGTCCTGCGCGGGCCTTCTTCCCAATTCCCAATTCCCAATTCCCAATTCCCAATTACCAATTACCAATTACCCAATCTAATCAAATATACTCAGCCGCAAAGATTTAGCTATTTGTTCCAACAGAAACAAACCGCCGACAGAATTTCCCTCTTTATTCAAAGGCGGACTGTAGGAGGCGATCGCCCCTTCGCCCGGAATAACCGACAACAAAGCCCCGCTAACACCCGACTTAGCGGGAATTCCCACCCGCAGCGCAAAGCGGGCCGATGCTTCATACAAACCGCAAGTAGCCATCAGCGCTTTCACAGTGCGACAGTTTTCCGCGATCGCTTCACCACCATTTACCAACACCATTCCCAGCTTCGCCAAATCCTCTACACTTCCAGACAAACAGCAAACGCGATTGTAGGTTTCTAACGCAATTTCCGAGTTTTGTAGATAACCAGATTCTACCATTGCTAAGGCAAGATCCCAATTTTTTTGATTCGGCATAGCATTCACTGAATCGAGCATTAACTCGTCAACAAATAGCTGACTTTTTGCCTGTTGGTTCAGCCAAGTTCGCAGGTTTTGACAGCGTTCAACCGCATTTTCACCGGGAATCAAAGACGCTAGAGCGATCGCCCCGCTATTAATCATCGGATTTCTCGGCTTCCCTTTATCCCTTTCGAGTTGAGTCAGAGAATTGAAAGGAAGTTCCGAAGGCTCGCAGCCCACGCAGTCAAAAACTGCTTTTTCACCCAATTCGCACAGCAAGTAAAGCAAGACGAAAGGTTTGACTGCGCTCATCAGCGGGAATGTGGTAGCAGCGCTACCCCAGCTCAAAATTTGACCGTCAATTGCCCGAATTTGCACGGCAAACCATTGTCTGTCGGCTTGGGCAAGGAGAGGTACGTATGCGGGGATTTTACCGGATTTACTGCGATTAATTGCCTCTATTGCCCAAGCTGCCAGTTGTTCTGGTTCCAGGGAAGATAGTTTGCTGGTGGGTGTTTTCACTTTCGGTTATTTAAATATTTACGATCGCCCTTGTGAACCAGAAACCCTGTTTTTAAAGCACATTGCGACACTTGAGCTCCGGGAAAAACCCGGTTTGTGAGGTGAGAGCAAGTGCGATCGCTCTATCGCAATAAAATTGGTTCGTAGTGCGGACTTCAGTCCGCAGGCGCTAACTTTGATTGTTATGGTAATTGACCGGACATAATATGAGAGCAAGTGCGATCGGCTTTCAGGCTGCGATCGTTACCGCCTGCGGGCAGCTAATCAATATTATTGACAAAATTTTCCTAAAAATCTGTACTTTGCATAAAAACCTCCCTTTCACCCAGATAGATAGGTAGCAGCATCAAGGCAGCGCTGCTACCCAAAATCAACAAGGACTAGCTTGAAATGCCTTCAACTTCTTATTTTTAATCCCCAATCAGGGGCGGGGTGCATATTTAATTTAATTTTTTCAGAGTTCGCGCAATCCTTTCCGGAAAACCCCCGAACCTCTGAGAATCTACTATCCAATCGGATCTACTCAAACCCAGGATAAAAAAAATGGCAGACGAACCGAAAACAGATGCAGCAGAAGCACCAAAACCCGCTCCGATGATTTTTAAGGGTGTCTGCAAGGACGGAGTTCTCAAAGGCAAAGAAATTGAAGGCAAATTAGATATCAAAGTAAACGTTGAATCAGTCACAACGCCAGCACCAACTCCAACAAAATCTAAGTGGGAGGAGCCTATATTTTGGGCGGTGTTTTTATTAACTGCCAACTTTGCCGTCGGCGATCCCGCCGGAATGAGAAAATACAGCCCCCCACAAAGGTCTCATTCTCAGGAAATGTTAAACCAATCTGGGGAGCAGTCGGTGTTGCCTCAAAAAAACACCACCAACTTGCCGCTTTAGGCTCTGGGAGCCTGCCAGCCGCGCAAATAGTAATAAACAGACCCGAAATATTCATCGAATACTCGTGTCGTAGTTACCAAAGCTTCTGCACTGGGCAGGAAATCTGCCGCGTCTAAGCGCAGTTTGGAATGCCCTCCTGACACTGGCTGGTAAGTGTAGAAGTCCGTAGCTCTAGGAATCACCTGGATTCCCATATTCGCAAAAGCGAGGCTGGCACGTCGCATCTGAATTGCAGATGTTACCAGGATTACTTTGCGCCCGACGCCGCGGCTGTCGAGGATTTTTCTCACTTCCTCGGCGCTGGTGCGTATGTTCCTGCCATTATCGTCGAGAACGATATTGTTGCGCGGCACGCCCATGTTGCTTGCCAGCAAAGTTTGGATATCTTTAGCTTCGCCAGTATCATTCTGTAAATTTGCTCTGGGCCCAGCACTAACAATCACCAAAGGTGCTAGTTCTTTTTTGTACAAAACAGCAGCATAGGGCAAGCGATTGCCTGTGTCTGTCAGTTGAATTGCTTCTCGGTTAGCGTTGTGACTGTTAGTCGTTCCCTTGCCCAGCAGGACGATCGCCGCTGCTGTTTCATCGCAGCAAACTGTGCGGGCTGCGGCATCTCGTTCTGCTTGATCTGCGAACCAATAAGCCACCACTGGCATACTCGACAGAATCAAAACCAGCAGCGCAGCCAGGATCATTCTCGGCGCCGGGTTGCGGATGCCCCCGTTCGTGATCAGCGCCGATGCAATCACCAACAGTGAGATCGCAAAACCTAGCGGCTTAAAGAAGAAAGCTATTAAGCCGAAAATCGCCGCTCCGACTGGCGTGTCTGGGGCAAAAAAAGCGAGGAACAAAAGGCTGATCAGCAGCAAAACGCGCAGCCGATCTATTAAAGGATTGTCTTTGCCTCCTGATTGATCCCACCACGATTTGATCAGTGAGAAGAGGAGGAATAGAAATAGAATGCGAGCGAATAGTTCAGGCATCTTGCAATATTCTGTGTCTTCATAAATTAGTACGGAAGTGTGGAACGAGCGCTAATTTAGCTGCGGGAGCAAATACGGGCATCGGTTGAGTTGGGTTGTTAACTTTGGCCGATCGCACAGTTCGATCGCATTTCTGAGAAATGCTCTATTCCGGTCAGCTATCAACTATTGGTTGCACGCAAGGAGATCCCGCTACTTCCAGTCAGTCGATTTTAAATTTTAAATTTTAGATTTTAGATTGACTCCACAGATGAATCTAGGAGCTTGCACTTTGGTCTAAAATTTTAGGCTCTCCACACTCATAGCGTTGGGGGGTTGTACCCGTTTTGGGGCGGGTCACAGATTGCTGACAGATAATTGGTAATCGATAGTTGGTTAATGGTCGATCGGTAATTGATAATGGATGGAGCCGGCGGCAGGTGAAATTGACTTGGCAATTCAAGCCTGATTTGTGCTGCTGCTATTTTTCCCATTACCTGTTACCCGTTCACCAATCCCAATTTATCGGCGTTTCAGTTGATTCCGAATTGCCTGCGTTACCGTTTGAATTACTTTAACACGAGCATAATACTTGTTATCGGCCGCAATTATAGTCCAGGGAGCTGACGGGGTGCTGGTGCGCTGAACCATTTGATTCACCGCCACTTCATAATAATTCCACTTTTGGCGATTCCGCCAATCTTCAGGAGTGAGTTTGTATTGTTTAAATGGATTTTTTTCTCGCTCTGTAAACCGCTTTAGTTGCTCGTCTGGACTGATGTGCAGCCAGAATTTAACTACGACACAACCGAAACTGGTGAGTTGCTCCTCAAATTCGTTAATTTCCTGGTAAGCTCGGCGCCATTCGGGTTCGGTGGCAAATCCTTCCACTCGTTCGACCAGCACTCTACCATACCAACTGCGATCGCAAATGCTGATTTTACCAGCAGTCGGCAACCGCCGCCAGAACCGCCAGAGGTAGTGGTGAGATTTTTCTTCATCCGTGGGGGCAGCAAACGGATTAACGGTGTAACTGCGGGGGTCTAGGATGTCCGTCAAGCGTTTGATCGCGCCTCCTTTACCGGCGGCGTCCCAACCTTCAAACAGCACTAAGACAGGGATTTCATCTTCGTCGATGCTTTGTTGCAGTTTGCCAAAACTGGTTTGTGCTGCGCGAAGTTCCTGTTTGTATTCGTCTGGCGACAGCGATTGAGTCAAATCTACTTGGGCGAGCAAGTTGGGTTCGGTGGGTGACAAGCTTTCTTGAGGTGGCAATTTCAGTGGTGCAGATTGCGTCGGGAGTCTCTCTAGGGCTTCTGTAATTGTCGCTGCCATTTGCGTTAAAACTTTGACTCTCGCCCAGCGCTGACAGTCCCCTTCTACTAGCGTCCAAGGTGCCGGGCCCGTGCCGGTTTGAGTTACCATTTCTTCGGCCAAAGTTGTGTATTCTTGGTATTTTTTGGCTTGTTTCCAATCTTCGGGCCGCACTCGCCAAGCTTGTAAGCTGTCGTCTTCTAGTTTTTTGAGCCTGTGCTTGAGTTCTTTTTTGCTCAGGTGAATCCAAAATTTGGCGATCGCCGCGCCGTCATCTACCATCTGCCGCTCGAAGGCGTTGATTTGCCTGATGACTGTCGGTACTTCGGCGTCAGAAACTCTCTGGAACAATCGGTCTTCTAAAACATGAGTGTACCAACTGTGGTAGAAAAAACCAATCCGCCCTCGCGCCGGCAGTTTCTCCCAAAACCGCCACAGGAAAGGATAGCCCATTTCTGCCTCTGACGGCGGCCAAATCGGGTGGACGGCAAACCCCCGCGGATCCATGTACCCCACCATTTTTTTGACCAGGGCGCCTTTGCCGGCGGCCGCCCAGCCTTCGAGTACGATGATTGCAGGCAGTTTTTTTTCCCAGCAGGTCTGTTGGAGCGATCGCAACTGCTGCATTAAAACTTCGATTTTGGCATCATAGGTTTCTTTGTCCAAGGAAATATCTAAATCGAGGTTGTCGAGCATATTGACCTCATGCAAATCTGAGACAGCAGTTTAACGTTAGTTTAACGTTAGGATAAAATTAAATCTTCAAGTGCCGCAAAAAGTTATAAAAAATACACTTATGCTCGGTTAAAAGTGCAATGCTTATATCGCCCAATCCGGGAGACAGTTAATAGAAACAAAACTCCCCTTGCCTCAAACTTGCCAAAAAAAACCTGAGCGGTTATAGTTGAATAAGGCAACTTTTTAATAAGTTCAAATTCTCCCCTCCCCCGATCGGGCGAGCAAACAGGAGGAGCAACAAATCCCTGCAACAGGATTTATTGTAAAACAGAGTACAAGTAAAAATCAACTACCCGGTGGGGGTGAAAACTTCTTTACTTAGCTGTATCAAATTTATTTAAATAATAGTTGATCGAGCATCAGCCTCGATAACTTCCAGCGCGCTGCTTGCGAACGTTGGGCGTTTCTCGGATCGGCAACTCAAATACAAAACTAGCCCAAAAGGGCAAACCAATTTTTATGATTGCGCCATGAGATAAAACCTGAAAGCCTGGGTGATATAAACAGGTTTCTGAGTTTTATCAACACCATTCTCAACAACTAAAAGCTGTGGAACAGGCATATTACCTGTTACCGACATTTGTGCAAAATGTCCATTTGTGGAACAGGCATCTTGGCTGTTACCGACATTTGTGCAAAATGTCCAAATTACTGTACTCATTTGCCAATACCCACTAACAGGAACAGTCCGAATTTACGGATTGCAAAGTTTTCTATGAATATCTTGACAACACGCTCCTACAAAGGTGAAAGTGACTGGTGCGCGATCGCCAATTTAATCGATGCTTGCGAAGCAGTCGATGGAGTCGGCGAAGAAGTATCCGCCAGCGAAGTAAAGCTTGTACTCGACGCCCCCACACTCGACAAAGCCCGCGACGTACAGTTGTGGGAAGACGGAAACTACAGACTAATTGGTTTAGCACTCCTAGATATGCCCGATTCCCAGGATGAAATAGACGGCTGTCTCTGGTTTTACGTGCATCCAAAGGCGCGCGGCCAAGATTTGGAAAAAGATATCATTAAATGGGGCGAAAAGCGCCTGGGCGAAGTCTCGAAACAACGGAATTTGCCCGCGAAATTGCGTACCTACAGTCGGGAAGATGAAAGCGACGAGATGCGGCTGTTAGAGAAAGAGGGCTTTGAAGTCGATCGCTATTTTCTCACAATGACGCGATCGCTCGCCGAACCAATTCCCGCACCCGAATTTCCCGCAGATTTTGCGCTGACGCACGTATCCGGGGAAAAAGACATCCAACCCTGGGTAGAAATGTTCAACCAGTCATTTATCGATCACTGGAACCACCACGATTTAACAGCCGAAACCGTGCGATACTGGATGCAAGACGAGAATTATCAGCCGGAATTAGATTTAATTGCTGTTTCGGGCGATCGTAAATTTGCAGCATTTTGCGACTGTCAAATCAAACCCCAAAAAAACCCCCGCAGCGACGCAAAAGACGGTTGGATTGAACTATTGGGTACGCGGCGGGACTTTCGCAAAATGGGCTTAGGAAAAGCGATGCTGCTAGCTGGTTTGCACACCTTAAAAGCGGCGGGTGCAAATACAGCTAAACTCAGCGTCGATGCCGACAGTTTGACAGGTGCAACAAAGCTTTACCAATCAGTCGGTTTCCGCCCGATGGAAACTTGGCTGTCGTGGGCTAAACCAGTTTAAAACAAGGTTGGTAGTGAACGCTAGATACCCGAGTTCTTAAAGTAAACCCACCCCACCCAACATGAATTGAAAAGTGTTTTTAATGCTGTAGGGGCGGGTTAACCAACCATAATCGCCACCCAACAAACAATCTCAAAAACCCGCCCCACCCAACAAACAATATCAATGTACATTCAGATTTATGGTGGGATGGGGCGGGTTTTTATATATTGTTGGTCATCGTTATATATGGTTGGTGAACCCGCCGCTACAGCTTAATTTTTACCGTTACCATTCCCATTCCCACCAGTCGTAAGCAAAACCCGCTTAGCCAAAGGTTCCGGTACTTCTTGTAATCGATCGAACTCCCAGTTAAAAAATCCGACTCCCATCGTCTGCGATCGCAATTCTACAATTAAATTCTGCATTTCCGCGATCGGCAAATAAGCCGAAACAGCATCCCATCCCTTCCAGTCTGGTTTACCCTCATAGCCGAGAATTTGGCCGCGATGTCCGCTCACCAACTGCAACACCTTTGATGTACACTCGTTGGGAGCGCAAATTTCAACTTTGGCGATCGGCTCCAGCAAAGTTGATTCGCACTTCTCCATCCCCGACTGCATCGCCAACCGCGCCGCCTGCTTAAAAGCTTGTTCCGAACTATCAACAGAATGATAGGAACCGTTAGTCAGAGTCACTGATACATCTACCACGGGAAAACCCAACGGGCCGCGATCCAAATATTCGCGCACTCCCACTTCAACGCCGGGAATATACTGTTTTGGAACGACTCCGCCGACTATTTTGTCAGTGAAATTGAAACCTTCTCCGCGAGGCTGCGGTGCGATATCGAGGTACACGTCGCCAAACTGTCCGTGTCCGCCGCTTTGGTGTTTGTAGCGCCCATGAATGGAAGATGCAGGTTTGCGGATGGTTTCTTTGTACGGTACTTGCGGTAAGTGAGTTACCATCGGCAAATTGTACTTGCGGCGCAACCTGTCTAAGGCTACTTTCAGGTGGATTTCGCCTTGACCCCAAAGTATAACTTCGTGAGTATCTCCGTGCTGTTCCCAAACTAAAGATGGGTCTTCTTCTAATAGTTTAGCTAAGGCAGAACTCAACTTAACTTCATCATTGCGCTTTTCGGGGACGATCGCCAGTGCGTACACAGGCGAGATGATTTCTGCTTTTGGCAATAATTCGTCCAAACCTAACACATCGCCTGTTCTCAAGCCTTCCAGCCTGCCCACAGCGACAATTTCCCCGGCACTGACCGACTGCAAACTTTGCGTTTGCTGGCCGGTCAATCGGTACAAACCGTTAACTCGAACCCCGTTCAAAACTGCTCCGTCTGCGAGGGTTCCCCGCCAGATTCTGACTAACGATAGCTTACCTCCTTGAGGCGTGTAATAGGTTTTGAGGATTTGACCGAGAACCTTGTTTTCACTTTGTATAAAACCGCGCCGTTCTGCTGTAGTTTCCGGTGTCGGCGCTTCTCTGAGTAAAGCTTCCAGCAGAGGCCGCACGCCGAAATCTTGTTCGGCGATACCGATGAATACGGGCACTATTAAATCAGCGCCTAATTCCATCTTGAAATCGCGGGTAATCTCTTCAGCATCGGGATTGATTTCTTCCAGCAATTCTTCGAGTAAATGGTCGTCAAAATTGGCTAATTCTTCGAGCATTTCCTGTCGCGCGGCGCTTTCTTGTGCTTTGAGGTGTTCGGGAAGCGGGACGGGATCTGCGGGTGCGCCGGAGTGATAGTGGTAAGCTTGTTCGGTTACTAAGTCGATAAAACCGATGATTTGTTCGTTTTTGCCGATCGGGTATTGGTGAGGTACAATTGGTCTGCTAGAAACGGATTTGAGCGCGTTGAGTACGTCGGTGAAGTTGCTACCGCAGGTGGTTTCGTCTGTGCAAGCGCGATCGATCTTATTGATGAAAACTAGGTGGGGAATTTCCCAATCGTCGAGGAATTTGAACAGCGGGGCGAGGGTTAAAGTGCGATCGGCAACCGGTTCGCAAACAATCACGGCTGCATCGACACCGATAAGTGCATTGTAAGTTTCTTGGACAAATTCGATCGAGCCGGGACAGTCAAGAAATGTGAAGCGGACGTTTTCGTATTCGGTGCTCGCGGCGTTTACTTCTACGCTCATTTTGCGATCGCGCGCTTCGGGCGAACTGTCACCTACCGTATTACCATCCTTAGCATTACCCTTGCGAGTAATCGTCCCTGTCACCGACAGCAAACTTTCGAGAAGTGCGGTTTTACCGCTTAAATAAGGGCCAACAATTGCAACGTTTCGCGTGGCCCTAATGACATTTTCGTTCATATAGCCTCCTACACAAAGTGAAGGGGAAGGGGAAGGAGAAGATGATATTCAGGAAAAAAACTTGTGTTTGCCGGTTTCTCCGATCTCTTCCCTGGTGAATCTGAAAACTTTTATTTTGCGATCGTTCTTAGTTTAAACTTAAATTGCGACACAAATTCATTAATTACTGTGAAGTATTAAGTATTTTTGTAAATCAATTTGTGAAAATGCTAATCCCAGAAACCGGGTTTCTTCCTAGATTTTTCTTACTCAACCGAAAATATTCATAGAAACCCGGTTTCTCTGCTAATCCCAGAAACCGGGTTTCTTCCTAAATTTTTCGTACTCAACCAAAAATATTCATAGAAACCCGGTTTCTCGCCACGCAGCGAGAGAAATTAGTTGTAGGGTGTGTCGCGAAAATCCCTAAATGTGACAAACAATCTCCTAGCGACGCACCTTTCTTGGTTCACAATCCGTGCGCCAACAAACCCAACATTTTTTTGATTTGTTTTTTGAGCCTTAGGAATGAAAATTTAATAACTTACACTTTGATGATTGTTGTGGGATGGGCGTCCCGCCCGTCCTTTCTGCACGGGCTCTCCCGCTCATCCCACAAATTTGCTTAAGTTATTTAATTTTTATTCCTTATATATAAGGTGCGTCGCTCTTAAATTGTCGCTCTTTGTTGAGAGATTTTTGATGTATCCACACCCTACAAATACTCACGAGTAACCAGAAATCGGCTTTTTTAGGACAATACTTCGGTATCACCATCACAAACATATTCGGTTTCTGGGCACCCGTGCGTAAATTCGATCGGCATGACACACAGGCTTTCCACAATAGCGCCCATCTTTGCTAAAATTCTAACAAGTAAAGCATTCAGAAGCAATAATTATGACTGCTATCCAAGAGCAAGCTATTAAAACAGAACCCTTTGACTATTTAATCGCTGATTTCAATAAAATCCGAAGTCTCTACACGGTAGAAGAACCTCTTGAAGCTTTTAAGTTAATTATTGAGCAGGAAGTAATGCTAAGTGTAATTTTAGAAGCTCATTCTCAAGTTAGAGAACTATTTCCTAGCGAAAGATTAGCCTTGGAAGTGAAAACCGATCCAGAAATTGCCAATTGGCGATCGCTCTGGATTACGATCTACACTAAACTAGAAGTCGATGAAGCTTTTGAAAAATTGATGATTCTTGATGATACTTGGTGGCTGGATAAGATAACTACTGTTACCAATAGTAAATTGCATATTAGTTTGGGATTTGAGTCAAATGAGATTTGATTGGTCTGAATATTTGAATTTAGCCCAAGAATTGGCGGCAATCTCTGGCGATTCTGACAATAATGAGGCAAAATTGCGATCGGCAATAAGTCGATCATACTATGCAGTATTCTGCTTAGCTAGAAATTACTTGCGCGATGTTGAACAAGACTCTAGGCTTTCTCGCAAAAATTCTGATATTAACGAACATCAATATGTGGCTGAAGAATTTATTTTTCATAAATCTAAAGCTAAAAAAATGATAAAAATAGGGGAGAACTTAAGCAGATTAAGGCTGTTCAGGAATAAGGCAGATTATGCGGATACGGTATTTACATTATCAAGCGATGTTAAAATCGCTTTGAAAATAGCTCAAAATATTATGACATCTCTGAGTGAATTAAATCGTGAAAATTGAGCGATAATAGTAGATACTGTCTTGAGCTGTCAAGGGGTAGCAAGTAAATAATTGGGATCGAAAGGCTTTTGGGACTTTAAAATCCCAAAAGCCAAATGCACCAACTTC